>DAISKM010000065.1:0-11273 GCA_036820945.1 Pseudolabrys sp. | reverse complement strand
CTGGACAACGTGTTTGCCCGCCACGATCGCCTCGCGGAGGCGACCCGGCGCGCCATCAGGGCATGGGGCCTCGAGATCATCTGCCGCGACCCGAAGTATTACTCGCCGACAATCACGGCCGTGCTGATGCCCGAAGGACACGACGCCGACGCGTTCCGCGCGCTGGCGCTCGAGCAGTTCAATATCTCCTACGGTTCGAGCTTCGGCCGCTTCGCCGGCAAGATGTTCCGCATCGGGCACCTCGGCGACATCAACGACGCGATGCTGCTCGGCGGTTTGGCAGCGACCGAAATGGCGTTGGCGCTGGCCAACGTCCCGCACAAGAAAGGCGGCGTGCAGGCGGCGATGGATTATCTCATCTCCGCGCACGGCAGCGCCGCAAAGCAGGCGGCGGAGTAAGTTTGTTTCAAAGTTGGTACGTGTCATGGCCGGCCTCGTGCCGGCCATCTCGCTAATTGAGGCACTGTGCACGCCTAAGCGAGATCGCCGGGACAAGCCCGGCGATGACAAACTAAGTCTTACGCCGCCCTCACCCACTCATTCGCCCGCAACGCGCGGGCGACAAATTCCGAAATCATATTGAGCGTCGGCTCGGGCGCTTCGCGCTGCGGCGAATGGCGAGCGCCCGGCAACAATGCAACTTCGACCGGGCAATAACACTCCTGTTGCGCCGCCTCGATCTGCTTCACGGTGCCGTACTGGTCGTCCTCGCCCTGCACGATCAGCAGCGGCACGCGAACGTAAGCAAGGAATTCCGTGATATCCCATTTGCGGAATTCAGGATCGAGCCATGCGTCATTCCAGCCTTTGAATGCATTGTCGACATCGGCATGCCAGCGCGAAAGCCGCGCACGCAGGTCGCCCGTCGCATAGGCTTTCCTCGCCTCGGCGATGGAGGCCAAGCCCGGATCCTCGGTGAAGAAATGCGGCGCGATCAGCACCAGGCCGCCGACCCGGTGGTCCTGATGACTGCCGGCATAGATCGCCGCGATTGAGGCCCCATCGCTGTGGCCGATCAGCAGGCCGCGTCGAAAGCCAATGGCTTCGAGCACTTTCGGCAGCGTCTCGCGCGCCTCATCGTGCATGTACGAGAGTGGCCGCGGCAGCCTCACAGCGCTCGACTGTCCATAGCCGGCGCGAGAATAAACGAACACGCCGGTGCCGGTCGCGGCCGAAAGCTTGTCCGGAAAATCGTTCCAAAGCCCGACACAGCCGAGGCCTTCGTGCAGCAAAATGAGCGTGGGTGCCTGGTCGGGCCGCGGTCCGACGAAGCGGTACTCCAGTTGGTGCGGGCCGATGATGAGAAAGCCCGAGTCGGGCCCGGTGATCACAGTGGCTATTTCCCTTCAGCTCTTAGCTTGAACCGCTGGATCTTGCCCGTCGCCGTCTTTGGTAAGTCTTTGCGAAATTCGATCCACCGCGGGTACTTGTAAGGCGCAAGCTTCGCCTTCACATGCTCCTGCAGCGCGTGGACGAGTGCATCGCTCGCCTTGTCCGGTGATTTGAGCACCACAAATGCTTTCGGCTTGATCAGTTTTTGCTCGTCGTTCCAGCCGACCACCGCCGCTTCCAGGACATCGGGATGTGACGACAGCACCGCCTCGACCTCGAATGGGGATACATACATCCCGGAGACTTTCAGCATGTCGTCCTGACGTCCGCAGCAGACGTAATAGCCCTCCGCATCTTCGATATATTTGTCGCCCGAGCGCGTCCATTCGCCCTGGAAGGTAGAGCGCGATTTATCGCGGTTGTTCCAGTACATGATCGCGCTGGTGGGCCCGCGCACATAAAGTTCGCCCATCTCGCCTTTCTTCACTGGCTGGCCGTCGTCGCCGATGAGCTTGATTTCATAACCGGGCACCGGCCTGCCCGTGGTGCCGTACTTGGTCGCCCCCGGTGCATTGGTGAGGTAGATGTGCAGCATTTCGGTCGTGCCCAGACCGTCGGAAATTTCGACGCCATAGCGCTCTTTCCATCGGCGCGCGATTTCCTCGGGCAGCGCCTCACCGGCTGAGATGCAACGGCGGATCCTCACCTCCGATTTCTGCGGCGCGTTCGGATTAGCCAGGAACGCTGCATAAAAAGTCGGCACTGCAAAAAACACGGTGATCGGATGCTTTCGCAGCAACGCCGCCACTCCGTCCGGTGTCGGCCTTTCGGCGTTCAGGACAGTCGTCGCACCGACCGTCAGCGGGAATGTCATGGCATTACCGAGGCCGTAGGCGAAAAACAGCTTCGCGACCGAATAGCACACGTCGCTTTCCTTAAGCCCGGCAACCGGCGTGCCATAAAGATCGGCCGTGAGCTTGAGGCTCGCATGGACATGCACCGCGCCTTTCGGCTTTCCCGTTGACCCCGATGTGTACAGCCAGAATGCGATATCGTCGCAAGTTGTCGGAGCTGTATACGGCTCTGTCTCGCCGGCACCGATAACATCCTCGAACAATCGATAGCCGTGCGGGTTGTCGCCCGACACGATGACGTGCTCGAGATCCGGGCTTTGCTTGATCAGCTTTTCGAATTTCGGAAACAGCGCCTCCGAAACCACAAGGCATTTCGCGCGGCTGTCGGACAGCATGAAACGATAGTCGTCCTCGGTCAGCAGCGTGTTGACAGGCACTGCAACGATGCCGGCTTTCAGACAGCCGAGAAATGCCGTTGGCCAGTCGATCGTATCAAGCAGGGCGAGAAGCACGCGTTCCTCGCGCTTGATGCCAAGCCCGCGCAAGGCGGCTCCAAAACGCGCAACGCGATTGGCGAGCTGGCCATAAGTATGAGTGCCGCGCGCGTCGACATAGGCCGGCTTGTTGGCCCGGCCGGCATCGAGATTGCATTGCAGGACATCGGCAGCGAAATTGTAATCGCGTGGGACTGAGCCCACAGATGCAGCCGCAACCCGTTCAGCCGCGCGCGCTTCCGCGACCGTCATTGTTGTTCCTCCCGAGAGGTTCGTATTATGCAGGGGGCGAGGAAACGCCGCAACGTCGAGTGAAAAGGAGCTACGCGCATGATCTTGAGCAGGGACCGCATTCTGACCACGCATGTCGGCAGCCTGCCGCGGAACGAAGCCCTGTCGGATCTGCTGATGGCGCAGGAAGAGGGCAAGAATTACGACCCAGCCGAGCTGGCATCCCAGATGGACAAGGCCGTTCGTCATGTTGTTGCGAAACAGGTGGAAGCCGGCATCGACATCGGCAATGACGGCGAACAGCGTCGGATCAGCTTTCAGACCTATGTACCGCAGCGCATGACCGGTTTCGCCGGCGTGTCGAAGCGGCGGCGCGGCCGCGAATTCGAGGAATTCCCGGAACTGCTTGCGTACTTGATGCGCCGGTTTCCCAATCCGGCCAAGAGCCAGCAAGGCGCGCCGGAGGCCCAGGCCGACATCAAGTACAAGGATCTCAAGCCGATTACCGAGGAGGTCGCGGGCTTCAAGAAAATCGTCGACGACCTCGGTGCCTTTTCCGAGCGCTTCATGACCGCGCCGTCGCCCGGCATTATTTCAACCACGATGCTCAACGCATTCTACAAGACCCACGATGATTATCTCGACGCGATCGCGCGCGAGATGAAGAGCGAATATCAGACGATCCATAAAGCCGGGCTGCTGTTGCAGATCGATGCGCCGGATCTCGCCATGGATCGCACCATGATGTATCGCGACCTCGATGACGCCGGGTTCGTGAAGCGCGTGGAGCGCCATGTGCAGGCGATCAACGATGGCATCGCCGGGATTCCGCGCGACCGCGTGCGACTTCATGTTTGTTATGGCAATTGGGAGGGCCCGCACATTCACGACGTTCCGCTCGAGAAAATCCTGCCGGCGCTTTACGAGGCCACGGTCGGCGCGCTGTCGATCGAGTTTTCCAATCCGCGTCATGCGCACGAATACGACGCACTCAAGAAGCATCCGCTGCCCAAAGACATGCTGCTGATTCCCGGCGTGGTGGAGACCACCAGCAATTTTGTCGAGCACCCGGAGGTCGTCGCACGGCGTATCGAGGAAGCCGTGCGCGCGGTCGGCGAACGCGAGCGCATCATTGCATCGACCGATTGCGGCTTCGGTACCTTCACCAAGCGCGAATGGGTGATCGAGCCCGTGGTATGGCTGAAGCTGGGTGCGATCCGCCAGGGTGCCGACATTGCGTCAGCACGGCTTTGGGGCAAGAAGGTCGCGTAACAGCACTATGTCGCGAGCGCGGCCAGTGACGGTCTGGTCCGTCCTATGCTACGTTTTGCGACATTCGGGGAAGACGAATGGCCGAAGAGCGGATAGACCGCAGGCTTGCGGCGATTTTTGCTGGAGACATAGCCGGCTATAGCCGGCTGATGAGCATTGACGAAGAAGGCACGCTGCGGCAACTCAAAGCACATCGCAAAGAACTTGTTGATCCAAGGATTATCGAGCATCGCGGACGCATCGTGAAGACGACTGGCGACGGGATGCTGGTCGAATTTGTAAGCGTTGTGGATGCCGTGCGCTGCGCAGTGGACATCCAACGCGGAATGACCGATCGCAATACACACGTTCCCCCTGAAAAGCGAATCCAATTCCGCATCGGCCTCAACGTTGGCGACATCATTATCGATGGCGACGACATTTACGGCGACGGCGTGAATGTAGCGGCGCGGCTTGAGGCCTTGGCCGAGCCCGGCGGCATCATGGTGTCGCGTGTCGTTCACGACCAAGTGCAGGACAAGCTCAGCTTTGGCTTTGACGATTTGGGCGAGCAGACCGTCAAGAACATCGCGCGGCCGGTTGGTGTTCACCGAATCCAATTGACCGACCAGACCATGCCGGTGAAGGCAGCGACAGGCACAACGGAACGGACCACAACCGATCGGCCATCGATTGCGGTTCTTCCATTCGCGAACATGAGCGGTGATCCTGAACAGGAATATTTCGCGGACGGAATTTCCGAGGACATCATCACCGGGCTGTCGAAGTTGCGCTGGTTTTTCATAATCGCGCGCAACTCGTCGTTTGCGTATAAGGGCAAAGCAGTCGACGTGAAACGCGCCGCGCGCGAGCTCGGCGTTCGCTACGTGCTGGAAGGCAGCGTGCGAAAGGGTGGTAACCGCGTGCGCATCACGGCGCAACTGATAGACGCCGCCACCGGAAACCACATCTGGGCCGATCGTTACGACGGCGAACTCACCGACGTCTTTGCACTACAGGACGAAGTAACGCGCAAGGTGGTTGCCGCGATCGAGCCGAAGCTGTTGGAGGCCGAAGGCGTCCGTTCGCAAAATCGCTCGCCGGAAGATCTCGGCGCCTGGGACCTGGTGATCCAGGCCAACTCGCTGTTCTGGCGCATGACAAGAACAGAAGGCCATGCCGCGATTGCCACGCTCAAGCGTGCTATTGAGCGATACCCGGATTACGGGCCGGCACATAGCATGCTGGCATTCATGCTCCTGTTATCGCAACTCACCGGTTGGAATAGAGACGAGTCGGCGGCAAAACAGGCGGCAGCGCTTGCCAAACGCGCAGCAGAACTCGATGACAGCGACCCGTGGGTGCATATGGCGCTCGGATATGTCGCTTTTTCGATGCGCCGTACTGATGAAGCCGTAGAAGAGTTCCGCCAAGCGCTCGAGCTCAATCCGAATTTTGCCGCTGCGCATGGATATTTGGGATTCGCGCTGGCAATGGCCGGCCGCTCCGATGAGGCCATCCCGCACGCTGAGCAGGCTATTCAGATGAGCCCTCAGGATCCGCAAAACGCCATTTTCAACACGGCGATCGCCGTGGCTCTTTACCTGGCGGGCCGTTATCCGGAAGCCGTCGCATTTGGACGCAAGGCCCTGCAGCAGCGCACGCAGTTCACTTCCGGCCATCGCATCTACGTAGCGAGCCTGGCGCAAGCTGGACAGGTCGAGGAAGCCCGGGAGTCGCTGAGTCAATTGAAGGAAGCATTTCCCGAAATGACAATTGCCTGGATAGAGCGATACGTCCCTTATACCGCGGGGCCGATGGCAAAATTCCTGGAAGGCATGCGTAAGGCGGGACTCGAATAAATCGCTTTGGCTTCACTCGGATTGCAAGCTGCTCCGTATGAGCGGCCGCGCTATTGCGTCTTGATTATCTTATAAAGCTGAAAGCGATCGCCATCCGCTACGAGACGTAGACGCGACGGATCCGGATTCGGCGCGTCGTCTTCCGTGAAAAGGATGTAGAGATAATCGAATTTTGGCCAATTGCGCCAGAAAGCGGGCACATTGGGCAACGGATGTTCGGCCGCCAGTAGGAGTTGTGCTGTTGAAGGCGGAGTTCCGTCATGAATATCGGCATAGTCACGATATTCAGGGCGAACATGGATGACCTGCTTCCCATCGACGCTGAACAGCGTCGTCACTAGTGCGGCGCGCTCAATCGTCGCAATGCAGGCTGCATGGACGAGACCAAGATCGCGTACGTCTTCGCCGGATGTGGCGCTGGAGTAGGCCACAAAGACTTTTGAGCCCGGCGCAATGCGGCGCACGGATGAGCGGAATTCGCTGGTCGAATCCGATAACTGCGACCAGTTGTAGTCGATCTCGAGCAGCCGGCCTGCAATCAGGACCAGAAGGACAATCACGAATCCTCGCCGCACAAAACGGCGACGCGCATCCAGATCGCCGCAGGCGAAGAGCATGAAGGTAAGGCCGAGCGGCACCCGCTGGTCGGTCATATAGGTATCGAACATAACGCGGGGCAGCGAAAAATAGACAATGCCTCCGACGACGAGCATGACCACGGCCAATCGATGAAATTTCAGGACACGATGGCGGATCGCCCACACTGCGCATGCGACCAGGATTCCGACCAGGGCAAAGGCAGCGATATCCGAATAGTTGGCGATGACATATATCAAGCCGTCGAGCTTGCCACGCTGCTCCCACGATGTGGCAACGACGAGCTGCATCGTCGGGCTGGCGTATAGAAGCGGCACCACGATCAGAAAGGGTAGCCCACTCAGGAAAAATTCGACAACCCTGCGAGGCCAGGGCTCGAACCGCCCCTCCCACAGTCTTAAAAGCTCGAACGAAAGCAACCCGATCCCGTAAATACCGAGTGCCGACAAATGACAGAAAAAGAGGATGACGACGAATGCCGAGGCCAGCGCAAATCGTATCGGCCACGCCCGTTCGCGCACGGCAATCCATCCGGCCAGTGCCCAGATGGCGATGCCGATGCCGAATATGTAATTCATCAATCCGACGAGAAACACGTAGTTGTAGAGCAACGGAATTGCGAATAGCGGCAGGACGGAGAATCGTCCGATCAGCGCGCGGTTCAGCATGAGAATGCCGGAAACAATGACCACAAAAGTCAGCACCAAAAATACTTGACCGGCCAGATAGACATTCACTACGCGGGCCAACGGCGGAACGATGAAGTCCATCGCTAGATTGGGTATCACCTGCCAATTCAGTTCATAGAACGTTGCAATCGGATGATTCTGGGACAGCTCTGAAATCACCTGCATGCGCGCGAGATGATTCACGTAGTCCGAGAGCGGCGGCAGCGGGTGCGTCCAGATCGGGATCGATATCAGCAAGATCAAGGCGACAAACAAAGCCATGACCTGCGAGACCGAAAAATCAGCTGCCCGCGGCCGCGCAGGTTTTCTCTGTGAAACGTCTGGTTGGTTCTTCCAAAGCATGAATTTTGAGGTCTTTAAATTGATTGCGCCTGAATAAGGAATGAACGTCTGAGTTCCGATTCAAATCATTTGCGTGCGCATTTCCCGAGCACGTGGAGGCCGATTATGGCGTTTTGACGCTCCAAAGGCACGTCGTCCCGAGCCCGATCGACGCCGTGCCATGCGCAATCAGTCCCGGAACCATGCTATTCTCCGCCGAACCCGGGGGCGGAAGGTGAGACGGCGCGAAGTCCTCCTCTTGCTTGGTGCAACGGCCGTGGCGCCCGCCGTCCGGGCGCAGCAGCCGACGGCTCCCATTATTGGCTTCATGAGTGGCCGCTCGCCTGACGATTCCGCGCATTTGGTTGCTGCATTTCACAACGGCCTGCGCGAGGCCGGATTTGTCGAGGGCAAGAACGTTACGGTCGAATACCGGTGGGCTTTAGGCCAGTATGACCGTCTGCCGGCAATGGCCGCCGACCTTGTGAAGCGCCCTGTGACGGTGATTGCAGCGGTAGGCGGCGACGTTTCGGCTGTCTCTGCAAAACAGGCAACCTCGACGATTCCTATCGTCTTTGGCATGGGAGGTGACCCTACCAAGGCGGGATTGGTCGACAGCCTTGGGCGACCAGGTGGAAATGCCACCGGCTATACCCTGTTGACGAGTGAACTGGAGCCGAAACGCCTGGGCTTGCTGCGCGATCTTTTGCCTGATGCGGGCGTGATTGCGGTGCTGATCAATCCGAATTTCCCCCCGGCGGCCGGACAGCTGGCGGCGCTGGAAAAAGCCGCGCAAATGACCTCTCAACGGCTCAGCATTTTCAGAGTCAGCAACGATGGCGAACTCAATGCTGGTCTGGCAGCGGTCTTGCAGCAACGCGCCAGCGCGTTACTCGTTGCAGCGGATCCCTATCTCGACACGCGGCGCCAACAGCTCATCACGTTTGCGGCACAAAACAAGTTGCCTGCCATCTATCAGTTTCGCGAGTTTGCCGTTGATGGTGGTCTCATGAGCTACGGGCCCAGCATCACCGACTCCTACCGGCAGGGCGGCAATTACGTCGGTCAGATCCTGAAAGGCGCGAAGCCATCCGATCTGCCGGTGCTCCAGCCCACCAAATTCGAACTCGTGATTAATCTTAAGACTGCCAAAGCGCTGGGCCTTGCCATTCCGCCAGGGCTAATTTCTTTCGCTGACGAAGTGATCGAGTAATTATTATCCCGCTACGCAGAATAGTCAGACTTCATCTGGTTGCCGCGCTGTCATCGAATACAAGATGCACCCGGGCGCAATCAGCGCCGGGTTTTGTGCTGGCGCAGCGCCTGCCCATAACCAGTTGTATAAAATAGAGAATTTTTTAAAGATGATATCTTTACTGTTTTAATTGGTCCCGCCATACTCCTCTCGTCAGCAAAAGGCATGGCGATGTCACGAACGGCGGTACGGCAGCCGGTGACGATGAGCGGTGGTCTCACCGCCCGCATCATGTTTGCCGGCCGCTCGTCCTCCATGTCCGCGCAGATCGTCGCCTGGGTGCGCGATGCCCTGTTCGCCAAGCAGCTTAAGCCCGGCGATTTCGTTGGCACAGAGAAGGATCTGGCAGCTCGCTTTGGCGCGAGCCGCATCGTCGCGCGCGATGCACTGCGCACGCTGGAAGCGCTCGGGATTGTCGAGATCCGCATGGGCAAGGGCGGCGGCGCGCGCATTGCGCAGGGCAATCCGCGTCTGTTCGCCGAGGCGCTGGCCGTGCAGCTCGACCTCACCGGCGTGACTGCCGCCGAGATCATGGACGCCCAGCGCGCGATTGAAACGCTTGGCGCCGAACTCGCCGCCGAGAACGCGACCCCAGCTGACATCGCCAGGTTGCGCGGATTGTTGCGCGAGGCCGAGCGCTCGGTGAGCGACCTCGATCTGTTCACGCGCCTGTCGCGCGACTTTCATCTCGCGGTCGCCGAAGCCTCCCACAACCGGGTCCTGGTCGTGCAGCTCATCTCGCTCGAGCACGTTTCGTGGCCGCGCCGGAACGTGACCGCCACGGCAAAACTGGCCGCGCACATTCTGGAGGTTCACACCAAGCTCACCGATCTCATCGAAATGCGCGACGCAGCCGCAGCGCGCGCGCTGATGGACGACCATGTCAAGATGATCCGCGCCCGGCGCGTCGCCGAGCGCGACCACGAAGGGCAATCGTGTTGCTGAAAGGCGATCGCGCGAATGCCTATCGCCTACTTCAGTGCAGTGGAATCAAAGTAAAGGGAGAACAAAAATGGCGAAGTTTATCATCGAACCCCACTTCCGCCTGCAAGAATGGGTAGCCGAAGAGAAGGACTATTTCCGCAAGGAAGGCCTCGAGTACGAATTTCGTGAGCTGATGCGCGCAACCGATGGCAAGATTCACGACAAGGGCGACAAGGTCGGCGCCTATCAATCGTTCGAGGAAGGCCGCAAAGCAAATGTCAGCTGCGCCTGCCACTGGACTGTCAACGTCGCCGCGTCCAACGGGCACGGCAAGATGTATACCGATGTCTATTCGGTGGCGCCGGCAGGAATCTTTGTCGCCCCCGATTCAAAGATGAAGGATCCGTCCGACCTTGCTGGCGTTCCGGTTTCGGTCGGCTATCAGTCCGGCAGTCACTATTCCACGGTGCAGGCGCTGGAGCAGTATCTCAAGCCCGAGCAGATCAACCTCGTCTACTCCGACGGCATGCTGTTCGCGCGCATGGAGAAGCTGTTCGAGGGCAAGGCGCCGGCCGTGCACCTGTTCGGCGGGCCCTACTACTTCGCCGAGCAGCTCGGCTTCCGCAAGGTGATCGACGCCACCTTCATGATCGGCACCATGATCCACGGCGATCCCGATCCGGAAGACCTGCGCAAGTTCTTCCGCGCTTTGCGCAAGGCCCAGCGCGACATCGACCTGCGGCCAGAGCTGTACACCCATTACTACAAGAAGGAGTTTCCCGACCGCTTCCATGCCAAGATGGATACGCGGCGCTGGGGGCCCGGCGAACGCCTCGTTTTCGAGCCCTACACCAAGGAAGTCTTTGAGGAATCGTTCGAGTGGATTGCTGCCCACGGCATTTTCCCGGAAGGAAAGATGGGCAACGGCCGATACGAGCAGGCGACGCTGTCATTAAGCTAGTTAACGCTCGGGCTGGCGCACTTTCGGGTTAATTGCCCCGAATTTTGCGTTTGCGCGCTAATAGTCAGACACCTAACCAATGCGCCGCGACTTCAAGCCGCGGCGCTTTTCTTTGCATGAAAGCTAAGGCATTCTACCGCCCAACAACACGAAGCAATGCTTCCAGGGGAGGACCATCATGAAACGCGTGTTATTGGCCGGCGCCGCCTTGCTCGCGGCGGCGATGCTGCCCGGTGCGGTCAGTGCTCAGGAAACGATCAAAATCGGTGTCATTAGTGCCTTTTCAGGCCAGTTCGCCGACACGTCGGCGCAGATCGACAACGGCATCAAGCTTTATATGAAGCAGCACGGCGACAAAGTCGCCGGCAAGAAGATCGAGATTATCCGCAAGGATACCGGTGGCCCGAATCCCGACGTCGCCAAGCGCCTTGCACCGGAGCTCGTCGTACGTGACAAGGCCGATATCTTGGCCGGTTTTGCACTGACGCCCGAAGCGCTCGGT
>DAISKM010000064.1:0-11286 GCA_036820945.1 Pseudolabrys sp. | reverse complement strand
ATTGAGACGTCCTCGATCGCCGTCGGGAGAATCGCCGCAGCGACCGCGGCGTGGGCGGCCGACTCGAGCGAAGGCGGTGCATGCACCGGCGCGCGTTCAATGCGGTCAGCGATTCGACGGCTGTCACTGCGCATCTTGCCTGCGAGTTCCTTGAGTGCGCTTTCCGCCGGTCCGGTCTGACGAGTGGCCGGCGCGGGACTATCGATTCCGGTGGCGACAACCGAGACTCGGATAATGCCTTCGAGGCTTTCATCGAAGGTCGCTCCCACGATGATGTTGGCATCCTGATCGACTTCCTCGCGAATGCGAGTGGCCGCTTCGTCGACCTCGTACAACGTGAGATCCTTGCCGCCGGTGATCGAGATCAGCAGCCCCCTGGCGCCCTTCATCGAGGCGTCGTCGATCAGCGGGTTGGATATCGCCGCTTCGGCGGCGGTCAGCGCGCGTTTCTCTCCCGACGCTTCGCCGGTACCCATCATCGCCTTGCCCATCTCGCGCATGACGGCGCGCACATCGGCAAAATCGAGATTGATCAGGCCTTCCTTGACCATCAGGTCGGTAATGCAGGCAACGCCTGAATACAGGACCTGGTCGGCCATGGCGAAGGCATCTGCAAAGGTGGTCTTTTCGTTAGCGACCCGGAAGAGGTTCTGATTTGGGATGATCAACAGGGTGTCGACCACCTTCTGCAACTCGATGATGCCGGTTTCGGCAAAGCGCATCCGCCGCTGACCTTCGAAATGAAAAGGCTTGGTGATCACACCGACCGTGAGAATACCGAGCTCTCGCGCCACCTTGGCGACGATCGGAGCGGCGCCCGTTCCGGTGCCGCCGCCCATGCCGGCGGTGACGAACACCATGTGCGCTCCGGTCAAGTGATCGCGAATTTCATCGATCACCTCCTCAGCCGCGGCGCGCCCTACTTCCGGCTGCGAACCCGCGCCGAGGCCTTCGGTGACCTGCGCACCCATCTGAATGATGCGCTCGGCTTTCGACATGGTGAGCGCTTGCGCGTCGGTGTTGGCGACGACAAAGTCGACGCCCTGCAGTCCCGCCGTGATCATGTTGTTGACCGCGTTACCGCCGGCGCCGCCGACGCCGAACACGGTAATGCGAGGTTTCATTTCCCGGATGTCCGGAATCGTCAGGTTGATCGTCATGTTTGCCTCTTGAATGCACGGGCAGCAGGCCTTGCGTCGCGCCGAAGGCGCCGATCACGCATTTGCACGCCGCCGAAATGGGCCGTTCCGCCACCGGCCGATTCGTGGTTTCGTTGAAGGGTCAGAAGCTTTCGCGCAGCCATCGTCCGACCCGTGCCATGTAACCGCCCGTTCCTGTCATCAATTGCCGCGTACGCCGCGGTTCGAAGTGTTCGAGATGCGCTGCCTGTGGGTAGACAAGCAGGCCTGCCGCCACCGCAAAGGCCGGCCCTTTAGCCGCTTCGGGCAAACCAGCCACGCCCAGGGGACGACCTATTCTTACGGGACGCCGCAAGATGCGCGCGGCGAGATCAGCGAGTCCGTTGAGCTGGCTCGCACCGCCCGTCAGCACGATGCGGCCGCGTGGCTCTGCCGCGAAGGGGGACGCAGCCAACCGATCACGCACCATCTCGAGGATTTCCTCGACCCGGGGCTTGATGATGCGCACAAGCGATGCTCGCGAGACAAATTGAGGGGGCTCGCGCTCCTCACCTTCCACCGGTGGTACCGTGATCATGTCCCGTTCATCCGATCCCCCCGCTAAAACACTGCCATAAATCGCTTTGATTCGCTCAGCGTCGGCAATGCCGGCATTGAGCCCGCGCGCAACATCCATGGTGACGTGCTGACCCCCGAGGGCGAACCCGTCGGCGTGAACGAATTGACCGGCCGAAAACACCGCCAAACTTGTGGTCCCGGCGCCCATATCAACGGCCGCCACCCCAAGGTCAGCCTCGTCATCGGCAAGCGCGGCGAGGCCGGCCACGTACGGGGATGCCACCACGGCTTCCACAGAAAGATGCGTTCGTTCAACCGTAAGCATCAGATTTCTCACGGTTGCCACGTCTGCGGTGACCATATGCATGTCCACCCCGAGACGATGGCCGAGCATGCCGCGCGGCTCGCGAATTCCAGCGGCGGCATCGACGGTGTATCCGATTGGCAGAGAGTGCAGCACGGCGCGCCCGTCCCGCACGGAATGTCGGCTTGCGGCAGCGAGGACGCGGCCGTTATCGGCTTCGGTTACCGCGCGCCCCGCCAGATCAATATTGGCGATGAATCGCTCGCTGCCGAGGCGGCCGCCGGACATCGATACAACAACAGATTCCAGTTCCACCCCGGCCGTGCTCTCGGCAATGTCGATTGCCTGGCGGACCATTTGCTCGGCCTCGACCAGATCGATCACCGATCCGGCCTTCATTCCACTCGCCGCGGTGTGAGCAAAAGCCAACAGACGCACGCCGTGGCTACGCCGGCGCAGAGCGTCTTGCGGGGCGTGAGGCTCGAGCCGCGCGATCAGACAGACGACCTTGCTGGTCCCGATATCAAGACACGCGACCACAGCCGCGCGCTTTGGCGAAACCGGTTTCATCTTCGGGGTGAGGCCGAAGCGCAGCACGGTCATGCTTCGCCTCCCTTGCCGGCTTTGCTCTTCTTTATTTTTTCCGCATCCTTGAGCGCCTGATCGCGTGCGGCTGCTGCCGTATCTGACTGGCGCACACTGACGCGATCGGGCAGCCTCAGGTCGACGGCAACAATATCTCGGGACAGAATTTTTCTATTGCGGTCGAGATCGACAAGGATACGCAGGGCCTGCTCGGTGTCGTTTTCCGGCAGCATGATCTCCATGCCATCTTTGAGGCGCAGATTCCAACGCCTCTCGGCGACCAGCACCGAGGCTTCGGTCAAGCGCGCGATGACGGGATATCGCGCGATGAGCGCAAGAAAATCCTGGGCGCCATGCTCGGCACCCTTGCCGACGACAAGCGGCAGAGCCGAGAAACGCGGCGGCACCGCCGTTTCAAGCACAATGCCATCGGCGGCAATCAAGCTCACGCGGCCGTCTTTTTGCCACAGCGCAAATGGTTTGCGCTCCTTGATCTCGATTCGCAGGCGATCCGGATAAAGCTTCAGGACAGTGGCATCCGCAATCCACGGATTCGTCATGAGGCGTGCGCGCGTGCGCGCGGCATCGAGAAACAGCAGCGAGGAGCGGTCGGTGATTCCAGCAAGGACCAGAATTTCGTCGCGCCCGAGCTCGCGTTCACCGGCAAGCGCGATTTCCGAAATGCGGAATCCGAGTCTGTTGGCGGCCGTGTCGCAGATGCTGTGGACATTCTCGATAATCTGGGGCCCGTGTTGGCCTCTGATGACGCCATAGCTGACACTTCCAAGCAGCAGCAGCGCGGTGGCCGACGAACCAAGTCCGCGCGGGACGTCCAGGCTGACCAGCGCATGACCCCATCGGCGCGCGATACGCATCGCGCGCCAGTCATTCAACCGCGGCCACAAAACGAACGATGAGCGTCGTTTCAGCGATTGAGCGAGGCGCACTCGACCTTCCATCGCAACCTGCTTACTTGTTGGGCCCGCCCGGGGGCCGCAAACCCTTCCCGAATCATGATGATGATCATGCTTCGGTATTCGCTTCAGATGAGGTATCCCCGTCCCTGAAGCCGCCGGAAGCGGTGAAATCCGCGCGCACGACTTTATCGGCAGCCAAACGCGCGGCGCGCCGCCATCGCCTAGTCTTCAAGCCTATTGGTAAACGATCAGTAAAAGTTGAGGGGGTGGCAGGCGCCGGGGGCGCAATTTGGTAGGGTGCGGCGTGCCTCAGCGGTCGAGCGAGGCGTCCTCCACCATCCAACGCACTAACTCATCAAAACCGATGCCGGCATACTGTGCCATTTCGGGCACCAGGGAGGTTTCGGTCATGCCGGGTTGGGTATTGACCTCGAGGCAGAAGAGACCCGTTGCTCCGTCAAGACTGTCATCATAACGGAAGTCCGAGCGAGTCACGCCGCGACAGCCGAGCGCCCGGTGCGCGGCCAATGCCAGACGTTGGACTTCCTTATAGACGGCCGGGGCAATCGGAGCGGGCAGCAGATGCCTGGAGCCGCCGGGCGCGTACTTTGCTTCGTAGTCGTAAAACTTAACGGTCGGCACGATTTCAATGACGCCGAGGGCCTGCTCGCCCATGACCGCACACGTGAGCTCCTTGCCGGGAATATATGGCTCGACAAGAATCCGGTCCCCGAAGGGCCAATCGCTACGCGTCAGTTCCTGCGGTGGGTGCGTGTGATCCTCGCGTACGATGAACACGCCGACGCTGGAGCCTTCGGCCACCGGCTTAATCACGTAAGGGGGCGGCAGCAAGTGATGCTTCGCCACTTCCTTGCGCAGCGCGACCCGACCTCCCGGTACAGGAACGCCGGCAGTCTTGAGCACCGTCTTGGCAACTTCCTTCTGGATCGCAAGCGCGGACGCCAGAACGCCCGAATGCGTGTACGGAATGCCGAGAACCTCGAGCATGCCCTGCAACGTGCCGTCTTCGCCCGGGCGACCGTGCAGGACGTTAAGTGCGGCGTCGGGTTTGAGCGCGCTCAACGTCGCGGCGATGTCACGATTGACGTCAACCCGGCTGACCCGATAACCCGCGCGCCCGAGCGCGTCGGCGCAGGCTTTGCCCGAGCGCAAGGACACCTCGCGCTCAGCCGACCAGCCCCCCATCAAGACCGCGACGTGCTTCATTGCCTCAACGTTTCACTCCACCCCGCTTGATCTCCCATTCCAGATCGATGCCGGAATTCGCTTTTACTTTCTCGCGGACCGTTTCGCCCAAAGTCTCGATGTCGGCCGCGCTGGCGCTGCCAAGGTTGATCAGGAAATTGCTGTGAAGCTCGGAGACCTGCGCACCACCGATGGTGAGCCCGCGGCAACCGGCCTCATCGACAAGCTTCCATGCGCTATGGCCTGGAGGGTTCTTGAAAGTGGAGCCGCCGGTGCGGTTGCGCGGCTGGGTCGCCTCGCGCTTTTTCTTGATTGTGGCCATCTCACCGGCAATTTGCTCTGGTTCACCCGTACGCCCCTGCAGGACTGCGGCTGTGAAAATCACATCGTCGGGCGCGCTGCAGTGCCGGTACGAAAAACCCATCTCGCTATTGCTGAACGTGCGCAGATTGCCTTGACGGTCAATGCCGCGCGTTTCAAGCAGAACGTCTTTCGTTTCCCCGCCGTAAGCGCCGCCGTTCATGCGCAAGGCGCCGCCGATAGTTCCAGGAATGCCGCTTAGAAACGCGAGGCCGGCCAGGCCCGCCGCCTGAGCCGCACGCGCCACCATGACATCGAGCATCGCCGTTCCTGCAGTAACGCGATGCTCTTCAATCCTTACATCATTGAAGCCGCGACCAAGCCGAATGACTACTCCCGGAACGCCACCATCTCGCACAATCAAATTTGAGCCTGCTCCAATGACAGTGACCGGCATTTCCGTTGATAAATTGCGCAAGAAATACGCCAGATCGTTCTCGTCTTCCGGCATGAAGAAGGCCTGCGCCGGACCGCCTACCCGAAACCAGGTGAATTCACCAAGCGGCTGATTGGCCAGCAGGCGTCCGCGTAATTCGGGCATGCGGGCTTTGAGCTCTGGCACAAGGTCGGGGAAACTCATAGCGCCTTCAATTCCGTGGGAAGCGCGTAGGCCCATTGGGTGATCGAACCCGCGCCCAGGCAGACGACATAGTCGCCTGGCTTCGCCATCCGCTTGATCAGCGGCGCCAGACTCTCGGCTCCTTCCAGCGCCATTGCCTGCTTGTGACCGCGCGCGCGCAAACCGGTGACCAGGGCATCTCTGTCAACCCCGGGGATCGGTTGCTCGCCGGCGGGATAAACCGGCGCGATGATCACCGCGTCTGCATCATTGAAGCAGGTGCAGAACTGTTCGAAAAGGTCATGCAGCCTTGTGTAGCGATGGGGCTGCATCACCGCGATCACCTGTCCTTTGGTGCTCTCGCGAGCGGCGCGGAGCACAGCCGCGACCTCGACAGGATGATGGGCGTAATCGTCGATAATTGTCGCTCCGTTCCATTCGCTGACGCGCGTAAATCGTCGCTTAACTCCGCCAAAATTGGCAAGCGCATTACGGATCGCCTCGCTCTTGATTCCAAGTGCGTGCGCAACGGCAACGGCCGCGGTCGCATTGAGCGCGTTGTGCCGACCAGGCATCGGCAGGGTAAGCTCGTCAATCGTGTGCGAGACCTTCCCGCCGCGATCGCTGAACAGAACAGAAAAACGCGACTGGCCGTTGAGGTGATCAAGGTCGGCGAGTCGAACGTCGGCCTGAGGGTTCTCTCCGTAGGTGAGAATGCGTCGATCCTCCAGCTTGCCGACCAATGTTTGAACGACCGGATGATCGGTGCACATGACCGCGAAGCCATAGAAGGGCACGTTCTCGACGAAGGCGCGGAATGCGTCCTGCACGGCATCGAAAGTACGGAAATGATCGAGATGCTCCGGATCGATGTTGGTGACAATGGCTATGTCCGCGGGCAGCTTCAGAAACGTGCCGTCGGATTCATCGGCCTCGACAACCATCCAATCGCCGGCGCCCAGCCTTGCATTGGTGCCGTACGCATTGATGATGCCGCCGTTTATCACCGTTGGGTCGAGACCGCCAGCATCGAGCAGGGACGCAACAAGCGAAGTCGTGGTTGTTTTGCCATGGGTGCCGGCTATCGCCACACAGCTTTTCAACCGCATCAGTTCCGCCAGCATCTCGGCGCGCCGCACGACTGGCAGACGCTTGGCGCGGGCAGCTACGAGCTCGGGATTGTCACGTTTGATTGCAGAAGAGACGACCACGACGTCGGCGCCGTTGATATTTTCGGCCTTGTGTCCGATGGCGACTTTGACACCCTTGTCGCGGAGGCGTTTCACGTTGGCGCTGTCGGCAACGTCCGAACCGGACACGGTATATCCGAGATTGGCCAGCACCTCGGCAATGCCGCTCATGCCAATGCCGCCGATGCCTACGAAATGCACCGGACCGATGTCGCGCGGCAGTTTCATGGGTCGCCCTTAGCCCTTCGATGCGCGCCTGCGCGCGCCGTCACGTCTTGCAGGAGGCGCAAGGCCGAAACAAGGCCGGCAGTGGTTAATGATTATTTTTCCGCGACTTTCAAGATAAGTTCGGCCAGCCGCTCAGCTGCGTCGGCTGTGCCCGCCCCTTGGGCCGCCTGCGCCATACGCGAAAGCCGGGACGGATCCTGCACAAGCGCCGTGATCTCCGTCCCCAATCTCTCAGGGGTGAAATCGCGCTGCTCGATGCGGATAGCGCCGCCGGCATCCTGCAGGATTCCGGCGTTCGCAAACTGGTCCTGATCCAGGGCGTGGGGCAAAGGCACCAGAATCGCCGGTCGTCCGATGGCGGACAGCTCCGCGACAGTGGAGGCCCCGGAACGTGAAATGACCACGTGTGCCGCCGCCATGCGCGCAGGCAAGTCGGAAAAGAACGGAGCAAGCTCGGCCGCCACGCCGAGGCTGGAATAGGTGGAACGAACAGCCTCGAGGTCTTCGGCACGAGTCTGCTGAACAATCGACAGTCGTGTCCGCAGATCGGGACTCAAGCGTCCGATTGCCGGAGGGACTATTTCGGCCATCACGTGCGCGCCCTGGCTGCCGCCAAAGACGAGCAGACGCACACGTTCGTTTGACGCGGCATAGGGCGATTGCGCGGCGGCGAGCACTTGCGGTCGCAAAGGGTTGCCCGTGAAAGTAGTTTTGCTTTGCCAATGCGGATTGAGATTTTTGAGCTTGGGGAATCCTGTGGCAATCGCGGTAACACGAGGAGCCAAGAACCTGTTGGCACGCCCCATGACGCCATTCTGCTCGTGCAAGACCGTCGGTATGCCGCGCAAGCTTGCGGCGAGAATTGGCGGCACCGTCGGATATCCGCCAAAACCGACGACAATGTTGGGCCTCATACCGCCGAGTAATGACCAGGCTTTGGCGGTGCCGAGCGCCAGCAAGGTTGCTGTGCGTGCAAGCGATATCGGATCGCGCCCGCGCACAGTCGCGCTGGGGATCAGATGAACGGCCTTGGCAGGAAATTCGAAATGCGCGGCGCGATGGTCGGTGGCAAGCTCGACCGTAACTCCTCGCTTTGCGAGCGCTGTTGCCAGAGCCTCGGCCGGAAACAGGTGACCTCCGGTCCCGCCGGCCGCAAGCAACACGAGCGGCGCGCCGCTCGCAGCCATCAGACCCGGCTCCCGGCCACCGACAGATTGGGCGAAATCATCTCGGCGCGTGGCTGCTCGCGCGTCAACGCCAGCAGCATGCCCATTGCATATGCGAGAGAAATCATTGACGACCCGCCATACGAAATAAACGGCAATGTCATGCCCTTCGCCGGCATAAGATGCAAGTTCACCGCCATATTGATGGTTGATTGGGTGGCAAAAAGGATCGTCAGGCCGGCCGCACCGAAACGGGCAAACGGATCGTCGTTGCGCATGGCACGGATCAGCATGCGGATGACAATGAATGCGAAAATCGCAACCAGCGAGAGACAGAGAGCGACACCGAATTCCTCAGCCGCGACCGCAAACACAAAGTCGGTATGGCTCTCCGGAAGAATGCGCTTGACGGTGCCCTCGCCTGGCCCTTTGCCGAACCAGCCGCCGCGCACGAAGCTTTCAGTGGCAATGTCGATGTTGAAAGTGTCGCCCGAACCCGGATCGAGGAAGCGCTGAATTCGGCGAGCCACGTGCGGCACCGTGTAGTAGGCGCTCAGGAGTCCAATACCGGCCAGCCCCGTGATCCCGGCCACCCAGACGAGCCGCATGCCGGCCATGAAGAACAGCGCGCTCCATACGACGGCGATCAGCATCGTTTGGCCGAAGTCGGGCTGTAGAACCAAAAGCGCGATGACCGCGAGCAACAATACAAGGGAGAATGTGTTTGCGGGCATGTCTGGTCGCCGGGCGGATTCGCCGAACAGCCACGCAACAATGATGACAAAGGCGGGCTTGAGGAATTCCGAGGGTTGTATGTTGACCCCGAGCAGTACCAGCCAACGCCGCGCCCCCTTGATCTCGGGTCCGAAATGGGGCGTTGCCGCCACCAAGATCAGACTTAGGACAAACACGATCAACGATAGCCGACGGATCTGATGCGGATTGAGGAAAGATACCGTCAGCATGACCGCGATGGCAGGCAGCAGATAGAGAATGTGTCGGTTGACGAAAAAGAACGGGTCAAGCCCCAGCCGGGCGGCAACGGGTGGACTTGCAGCGAGGGAAAGCACCACGCCCGCGAGCATCAGCGCGCCGATAGCGGCGAGCGTGAGCCGGTCGACTGTCCACCACCATTCGCCGATGGGCGTGCGTTGCGCGCGCGAGAGCATCCAATTCCCCGTCGCTCCAAGCTGCCGCGTCGCGGTTTAGGAAGCATTAACGGTCGTGGCCGCCCCCGCGCCTGGTCCGTAAGAACATCCGGATCAGGATGAACGAGAGCAAGGTCACCAGCGCAAGGCCAAGTGCAAGTGCGCCCCTATCCATCGAGAAAAGGAAGTCGGTGTGACTGTCCGGTAAGCGGATCACCTCGCGAGCAGGCGAGTATTCGGTCATATCGCAGTCACTCCCGAAATCGCCATCACGGCATCGATGAAAGCTTGGCCGCGGATTTCGAAGTTTGGGTACTGGTCGAACGAGGCGCAGGCCGGCGAGAGCAGGACAACCGGTTTTTTCAACCCGGACGCTGCGGCATCGCGGGTTGCCGCGTTGATTGCCGCTGATAAAACGCCATCCACCTCGTAGGGCACTTTGCCTTCCAACGTCCGCGCGAATTCATTCGCCGCTTCCCCAATCAGGTAGGCCTTGCGGATGCGCGGGAAGAACTCGGCCAGGCTGTTGATTCCGCCAGTTTTCGGCTTACCCCCTGCGATCCAGAAGATATCGTGAAAACTCGCCAGCGCCTTGGCAGCGGAGTCCGCATTCGTCGCTTTCGAATCGTTGACGAACAGCACGTTGCCCTTGTGTCCGACCTGCTGCATGCGGTGCGCAAGGCCTGGAAAACTCCCGAGTCCTTTTTGAATTGCTGGTAGATCGATACCCAGCGCGATGCATGCCGCGACCGCGCAGGCGGCATTCTGCGCATTATGCACGCCTCGGAGCGAACCGATCCCGGCGAGGTTCGCCACGGGCTGACTCTTGCCGCCAGCGGCGCGAAGGATATGGCCGCCTTCTGCAAAATAACCATCCGTCAGAGTCGATGCGACCGATACGCGCACGATCTTTTTGCCGGTCCGTTCGATGCGATCGGCCGCTGCGCGCGTGTAGACGTCATCGACGTCGATCACGGCCGTGCCGCCTTGCTCGATGTTTGCGGACACCCGCTCCTTGATAGCGGCGTAATTCTCGATGCTGCCGTGCCGGTCAATATGATCTTCCGAGACATTAAGCAGAACACCGATGGTCGGGTTGAGGGAAGGCGCCAAATCGATTTGATAAGAGGACACTTCCAACACGTATGCGCGACCGGGCTGGAATGACTCGAGCGCAAGCACCGGCACGCCGATATTGCCGCCCATCTGGGCATCGCGTCCCGCGCTCTTGAGCAAGTGCGCCGTGAGCGCGGTCGTGGTCGATTTGCCATTCGTGCCGGTGATCGCGATCAGCGGGCAATCCCGTCCGGACCTGGCCCGCTCCCGGCAGAACAATTCCATGTCGCCAATCACCTCGACGTTCGCCTTGCGGGCAAGCGGCACAGTCCAATGCGGCTCGGGATGGGTCAGTGAGACGCCAGGCGTCAGTAGCAGCGCGGATATTTGGTCCCATTCGATGTCGTGAAGGTCTTGTGCATTCAGGCCTGCCGCCTGCGCTTCGGCAGTTTTCCTCCCGTCGTCATCGAAAACGACGATGTCAGCCCCACCCTCTTTCAACGCGCGCGCTGCGAGCAGGCCCGAACTGCCGAGGCCGAAGACCGCGACCTTTCTTCCGACGAAGGTGGTGATGGGAATCATGAAGTGATTCTGTTGACCCGGCCGAGCGAAACGACCGCGCTGCCTCTCGATCGCCCGGGATTATGAGTCCCGCTTTGGGAAGCCGACAGCCTCCCAATCATCTCAACTTCAACGTCGCAAGGCCGGCCAGCGCCAACACCACGGCAACAATCCAGAAACGGATCACGATCTGCGGCTCGGTCCAGCCAAGCTGCTCATAGTGGTGGTGGATGGGTGCCATCTTGAACACGCGCTTGCCGGTGAGTTTGAACGACACGACCTGGACGATCACCGAAACCGCTTCCAGCA
>DAISKM010000063.1:0-11315 GCA_036820945.1 Pseudolabrys sp. | reverse complement strand
CTTCAAGAGCGGCCAGTTTGCACTCGTGCTTCCGGGTCAGGCAGCGAAAGTCGCCGCGTCCGGAGCAGGCGGCCTGATCTTGGGCGGCCCGGGCAAGCTCAGCCCAATCGAAAAGGGAACGCCGCGCCAGTCACCGTTCGAGCGCGTTCGCGTGCCAAAAGGCGGCCTAGCGATGCCTGGCGACACCGGCAATGGAAAATCTGTCCACGTCCTCGGCGCAATCAATGTTCTCAAAGATCGCTTCGCGTCCATCGATACGGGCCATGCGCACAATGTTCTGCGCATCAACGCGCCGCTTGGTGAGGTTACGCTGAATTTTGTGAAAGCGACTGACGGAATCGCGCACGGAGCCGTCGTCTCGGCGGCGGAGCGGCTAAGCGCGAAGCAGGCGGCCGTGAACAGCACGGATCTGTCGTTCGGAAGTGCCGCGGTGAACGCCAACGCTCAGGACACTAGTAACGCGGGCGGCAACGACAACGGTCTCGCACTCGGGCTCGGAAATGGAAACGTGGGCGGCAACGGCAATGGCCTCGCACTCGGGCTCGGGCTCGGAAATGGTAACGCGGGCAGCAACGGCAACGGTCTCGCGCTTGGAAATGGCAATGGGAACGCGATCGGGATTGCAATCGCGAAGGCAAAGGCGAAAGGCAAACTCTAAGACGTCGGCGCGGGGCAGCACTGCGCTGCGAGGGCCATGCGGTGAGGGGGAGTGAAGAGGATTCGGCCGCATCTTTTTGTCGTATGTTCTCTGGTCGCGATATTGCTGACCGGAGTGCCGACCGCATTGACGAATTCCCTTCTCGGTCTGCGTTTTAGCACCTTGCCGAGGCAGGCCAGCGGCGAGATTGTTGTCGTCGCAATCGATTCTCCTTCCATCGAAGCGATCGGGGTCTGGCCGTGGCCGAGGGAGCTGCATGCGAAATTGATCAACAAACTTTCGCTCGCCGGCGCGACAGGCATTGCCTTCGATGTCGACTTCAGTTCCCCATCTACTCCAGAATCGGATCGCGCGTTTGCCGAGGCGCTTCGGAGCGCCGGCGGATCGGTCATCCTTCCATCGTTCGAGCAGCAGGTGAATTCAGAAAACCATAAAAGCGTCTTTCTGAATCGACCATTGTCTAACTTTGCCGAGCGCTCGTGGCCAGCGATCGTGAACGTGTCGGCTGATCCTGACGGCGTAGTGCGCCGCTATCCCTTTGGGGAAATGATCGAGGGGAAGTTCTTGCCCTCGATGGGTAGCGTGCTGGCAGGCCGCTACGGAATTGGCAGAAAGCCATTATGGATTGATTTCAGTATCGAGCCGACTTCTGTACCTATAATTTCCTACAAGGACGTCCTGGCCGGCCATCCCGCCACAATGGCGCGACTAAAGGACAAAAAGGTGCTTGTCGGCGGAACCGCCATCGAGTTGGGCGATCGATTCAGCGTTCCGAACGGCCGCGTCGTTTCCGGCGTGCTGGTGCAGGCACTCGCCGCAGAAACCATCCTGCAAGACCGCCTGATGCGCTCGACGTCGTTGATTGCGAGATTTTCCGGCCCAGCGCTCGTAGTTCTGATGATGCTTCTGCTGTGGCGCTTTTTGCCGTCCGTTCGCGTGGCCATTCTTGTTGGGTTGGCTATTGCGGCCGAGTTTGCAGCAATGTTGCTCCAGGCAAATCTCGCGATCATGGCTGATACGTCACTGCTTCATGTGGTTATTGCTGCGTATCTTGCAGCTATTGCCCTTGATGAAATCGACTTTCGAGATTTGCTCGGACTGATCGCCGAGCGACGCTTTCAGCGTATCGCCATGTCGCTCGGCGACGGTTTAGTGTGCACAGACAAAAGCGGCTTCATCACCGTATGGAATCCTACTGCTGCAGCGATGTTTGGCCATGACGCCGACGAAATGCTGGGGCAACCACTCAGCAGCGTTTGCATCACTACCAATGATCTGTCAGCGCAAGAGGCCTTTTCAGTATGCGCTTTGCCTCAAGAACAACTGCAAGCCTCCGGCGGTAAAGTCATTGAAATGTTCGGGCAGCGTAAGAACGGCGAGGTCTTTCCGCTCGAGGCCTGCTTCTCATGCTGGTCGGGAACGGACGGGCTCAATTACGGTGCAGTCTTCCGAGACATTTCCATCCGCCAGCGCGAGGCCGCGCGCATCCGCTATCTCGCAGAATATGATGATTTGACCGGGCTTGCGAACCGTCACCACCTCGCGGCCTACCTCCGCGAAAAAATTTCCGCAACAAAGACCAAATCCAAGGAAATTACCCTGCTTGTCATCGGCCTTGACGGATTTCAGTTCATCATTGACATGTTGGGTCATGCCTATGGTGACAAAGTTCTGCGCGCGGTTGCCGGGAGGTTCAGCAAGTTTTTTGACCGTACAAAGCTCGTGGCGCGGCTCGATGGCGATGAATTCGCCATGGTCGTCGAGGGCGCCAACGGGGCAGCGAACGCCAAAGATTTGGCAAAAGAGATCTGCCAAGCGTTTACCGACGAACTGCTCGTTGTGGAATCGCGCCAGCAACAGATTACTGTCAGCATCGGTCTAGCAACCTTCCCAGAGAATTGCAGAACGGCGGACGATCTCATTAGCAATGCTCACCTTGCCCTGTACCGCGCAAAGGCAGGGAATCGAGGCAAACATTTTGTCTTCGAGCGCAGCATCAGAACCGAGCTCGAAATGAGAACGAGGCTCGAGGCCGAACTTGCCCGTGCGCTCGAGCGAAATGAATTCGAGCTCTACTACCAGCCAAAAGTCAGTCTTGAAGACGACACCTTAGTCGGTGCAGAGGCACTTATCCGTTGGCGACATCCTTACCGCGGTCTTATTGGGCCTGGTGAGTTCATAAACGTTGCAAAGAACTCTCCCGTCTCGGACCCGCTGGCGTTTTGGGTGTTGCGAACTGCGTGCACCCAGACCAGCGTTTGGCAGAAGCGAGGCTTTGACCTCAAAATGGCTGTCAATCTTGCGCCGTCGCAACTGCGATTGCGCGATCTCGCCGCAAAAATTGCGGAAATCCTCAAGGAGACGGGCTGTTTATCGTCCCGTCTCGAACTCGAAGTCACCGAAGACATCCTCATCGATGACCCAGATGCCGTCGATATTTTCCACAAACTAAGAGATCTTGGCATCGGGGTCCTGCTCGACGATTTCGGAACCGGCTATGCGAGTCTATCTTACCTCAAGAAGTTTCCCATTAGCGGATTGAAGATCGACAAATCATTTGTGTGCCAGCTGGGCATCGAAATCGAAGATGCTGCCATCGTCAGCTCGACTATCGGCCTTAGCACATTGCTCGGCTTGTCGATCATTGCGGAAGGAATCGAAGACCGCGGTACTGCCAATTTGCTCGCGCGGATGGGCTGCAAGCTAGGCCAAGGATATTTTTTCGGCCAGCCGATGCCCGCAGCTGAGTTTGAGCGGAAATTTCTCTCGAATGTGCGCGAAGGAGAAGTCACCCGGCCCCTCGAAAAGGCGGGTTAGCCGCAACCGTAATGAAGAACGCAATGTGTGCTTCGGTCACTAGCAGCGCTCACCCGGCGGCCTGCTTTGCGCATATGGCTCTCATTGCGGCCGCAGAAACGAAAAATCGCAACCTTGATCGGCCCCCAGAATTTCCTGGGAGTAAAGACGCGCGTAGCCGCGCGCCGGCGGGCGAGAGGCGGTTTTCGACGCTGCCGCGCGCCGCTTGAGCTCGGCATCGTCAACCATGAGGTCGATGCGGCGCTGCTTGACCGACAGCCGGATGCGGTCGCCGGTTCGTGCGAGGCCCAGTGGCCCACCGGAAGCGCTGTCCGGCGTCACGTGCAGCACGATCGTGCCGAAAGCCGTGCCGCTCATGCGGGCATCCGAAATCCGCACCATGTCTTTCACGCCCTTGGACGCAAGCTTCTTCGGAATTGGCAGATAGCCGGCTTCGGGCATCGCTGACGCCGAATGTGGTCCGGCATTCTGCAAGACAAGGATATCCCTAGCGTCAACCTCAAGACTCGGATCGTCGACGCGGGCAGCAAGGTCTTCCAGCGACGAGAACACCACGGCTCGCCCTTCATGCTCGAACAGGCTGGCATCGGCGGCCGAGCGTTTCAGGATCGCGCCCTGCGGCGCCAGGTTGCCGAACAGAGCCACCAACCCGCCTTCTGCTTCGAGCGGCTTCTTGCGCTCGGCAATGATACTGCGGTCAATCCATTCGTCACTCGCATGGGCGAGTCTATCGCCGAGCGTTTCACCGGTCACCGTCATGCAATCGAGATGGAGCAGGTCCTTCAGCTCGCGCAGCAGCGCGCCCATGCCGCCCGCGGCAAAGAAATCCTCCATGTAGCCATTGCCGACCGGTTTCAGGTTCACCAGAACCGGCGTGGTATCGGACAGTTCATTGAGGCGTTGCAGCGATACCGGAATTCCAGCGCGACCGGCGATCGCAGTCAGATGAATGATCGCATTGGTCGAGCCGCCGGCCGCAAGCAAGACTCGCAGCGCGTTTTCGACCGACTTCTGGTTCACGATGCGATCGGGTGTCAGCTTCGAGCCAATCAATTTGACGGCGGCCGCCCCCGTTGCCTCCGCAGCACGCAATCGATCGGCGTGCACGGCAGGGATTGCAGCCGTGCCGGGAAGGATCATGCCGAGCGCTTCTGCAATGCAGGCCATGGTCGAAGCGGTGCCCATCACCGCGCACGTGCCCGCGGTGGTCGCAAGCTTACCTTCAACTTCGGAGATCTCGCGGTCGTCGATCTTGCCTGCACGATATTGCGCCCAGAAGCGGCGGCAATCCGTGCATGCGCCGAGCCGTTCGCCGCGATGGCGCCCGGTCATCATCGGGCCTGCCACCAGCATGATGGTGGGTTTCCCGGCAGACACCGCACCCATCAGTTGCGCCGGCACCGTCTTATCGCACCCGCCCATCAGCACGACCGCGTCCATGGGCTGTGCGCGCACCATTTCCTCGGTATCCATTGACATCAGATTGCGGAATTTCAGGCTGGTCGGGTTCAGGAATACTTCGCCCAGCGAGATAGTCGGAAATTCAACCGGCAAGGCGCCGGCGGTGAGAACGCCCCGTTTCACCGCCTGCAGCAGTTCCGGAAAGTGCCGATGACAGTTGTTGAACCCGGATGCAGTGTAGGCAATGCCAACAACGGGCTTTGCCAGCATCGCGCGCGAATATCCCATCGACTGCGCGAAGGAACGCCGCAGATAAAGAGAGAAGTCTTGGTCGCCATAATTGGTGAGGCCGTTGGCGATGCCGGCCGGTTTGTCGGTCATGCTGATACTTCTGCAGCCGCTCGAGCCCCGATGCAAGCCGCTGCCTCCAGCGCAAACGTGTCGTCTGAGGTTGGCAATTCGCGCTTGCCTAGCATGTCGATTTGGCTCAAATCCAAGCCGCGCAAGGCAAAATCCTGTTTGGCAAGGCGTCGCATCGTGATCCGTCTCGGCATCGTGGGCACCAATTATGGGCGAACCGTGCAGTTGCCAGCATTCCGTGCCGATTCACGCTGCGAGGTGATTGCGCTGGCCGGCAGCAATTCCGCGCGCACGGCCGAGCTTGCGCAAGCCGCCAGCGTGCCGAAAGCCTATGGCGACTGGCATGCGCTGGTCGAGGACAAGGACGTGCAGGTTGTCGCGATCGCCACGCTGCCAAGCCTGCAGGCGCAGATCGCAATTCACGCCCTGCAGCTCGGAAAACCGGTATTCGCCGAAAAGCCTCTTGCGAGCGATCTTGGCACAGCGCGGGCCATGCTCAGACAGGCTTCTGTGAGCCGCAAGCCGACCATGGTCGATTTCAATTTCCATCAGATCCTCGCTTGGCAGCGAGCGAAGACCATGCTCGATGCCGGCGCCACCGGCGCACTGCGCCATGTCACCGTGCATTGGCATGTCGAGAGCCGCGCCATCCAGATGCGCATGCGCAACTGGAAAACGGTGGGCGACGATGGCGGCGGAGTACTGGGCAATTTCATTTCCCACTGCTTCCACTATCTGGAGTGGTTCTGCGGACCGATCGAGGGCCTGTCCGCGCGCGTATCCGGCTTGCCCGGCGACAGTGAGCTGGAGACTACGGTGGGCATAGCTCTGCAGCTTGCGAGTGGTCCGCTGGTGACGCTCTCAATGAGCTGTGCATCGTATCTCGGCATCGGACACCGCATCGAGTTTTTCGGCGAGGACGGAACGCTGATGCTGCATAACCCGGGCGCGGACTATATGCGGGGTTTTGAGCTGTGGCACGCCAGGCGCGACGCGCCGCTCGTTCGTGTGGCGACCGACGATCCCGTCGACGCAAAGTATCCCGATGGCCGCATCGCGCCGGTATCCCGACTGGCAAAAATATTTTTCGATGCCATCGAAAGCGGCGGCGCCGCCACCCCCGGTTTTGCCGAAGGCTATCGCGTGCAGCAATTCATCGATGCGGCACGACGATCGCATCAACGCGGCACTTGGATCGATGTCGGGCGCGAAGCCGCGAAAGAGGAGATGCGAGCGTGAGCCGCATCCTTGTTACGCGGATACGTGGACCTCGCATCGTTTCGATAGGACTTAGGTATTAACCGCGATCAATCAGTAATCCGGCCTTCGCGACGAATCTCGCCTCGACAAGTACCCTGGAACCCTTCTAAAAGGTGCCGCGGGGCGGGAAAGTAAGGACTATGGATTACACGGGTTATTTTGCGTCTGCCCTCGACCGGTTGCGGCACGAACGGCGTTACAGGGTTTTCGCGGACCTCGAACGTATTGCCGGGCGGTTTCCGCATGCTATCTGGCATTCGCCCCAGGGCCCCCGCGATGTCGTGATCTGGTGCTCAAACGATTACCTCGGGATGGCGCAGCACCCCAAGGTGATCGGCGCCATGGTCGATGTTGCCGCCCGCATGGGCACCGGCGCAGGCGGCACCCGAAACATAGCCGGCACAAATCATCCGCTGGTCGAGCTGGAGCGCGAGCTCGCCGACCTGCACGGCAAGCCGGCTGCGCTAGTTTTCACGTCCGGATACGTCTCGAACGAAACCGGCATCGCCACGATCGCCGGGTTGTTGCCAAATTGCCTGCTGTTGTCCGACGCGCTCAACCACAATTCAATGATTGAAGGGGTGCGCCGGTCCGGCTGTGAAAAACAGATCTGGCGTCACAACGATCTCGGTCATCTCGACGAGCTGCTCAAGGCTGCCGATCCAGCGCGTCCGAAGCTGATCGTGTTCGAGAGCCTTTATTCCATGGACGGCGACATCGCGCCCGTCCACGCAATCTGCGACCTAGCCGAACGGTACGGGGCGATGACCTATTGCGACGAAGTGCATGCCGTCGGCATGTATGGACCGCGTGGTGGCGGCATTTGCGATCGCGACAAGGCTATGACGCGCGTTGACGTGATCGAGGGCACCCTGGCGAAGGCGTTCGGTTGTCTGGGCGGCTACATCGCGGCAAACGAGAACGTGGTGGACGCCGTGCGCTCCTATGCGCCGGGTTTCATTTTCACGACTGCACTGCCGCCGGCAATCTGCGCTGCGGCTACGGCGGCCATCCGCCACCTGAAAACATCGAGCTGGGAGCGTGAACGTCACCAAGAACGGGCGGCGCGGGTCAAAGCGATGCTCGACGCGGCTGGTTTGCCGGTCATGCCGAGCACGACGCACATCGTACCGCTTCTCGTTGGCGATCCCGAAAGGTGCAAGGCAGCGAGTGATCTGCTGTTGTCCCAGCATGGCATCTACATTCAGCCCATCAATTATCCCACCGTCCCACGCGGCATGGAGCGGTTGCGCATCACGCCTTCGCCCTATCACGACGACGCGCTGGTCAACGCGCTCGCCGAGGCCCTCATCGACGTGTGGGAACGGCTTGGTTTGCGGTTGCGATCGCGGGCGGCCGCGGCCGAGTAGCCGCACCTCAGTCCTGAAACGGGGGCCGCTTGAGCAGCGGCTTGGACTCGCTCTTGATCTTGAGAGAACGCGCCGCTCGCCGCGCCACGAGCGGTATCGTCAACGACACGAAGAAAATGCGCGTGAGATGATGCGCTCCGACGTAGACCGGATCGAGGTTAAGCGCGAGAGCCAGCAGCATCATTGCGTCGACGGAGCCGGGCGCAAACGCGATCATGACTTCGGCAACGCGCAACGACAATACGCTGATCAGCACAGCTGCGAACACCGCCGCTATCGTCACGGCGGCCGCGAACGAGCCGAATGCTGCGCCAATGAAATTCAGCAACAGCCGTGGCGGCGTATTGGCGAAGCGTGAGCCGGTAATTGCGCCCATTGCGACCATCGCCGCATTGGCAACCCACCAAGGCATCACGGCTTGAATAAGGCCGCTCCCATGCAGCACCGCAGAGGTGAGCATGGCTCCGAAAAGCAGGCCGCCGGGAAAGCGGACTCTGTAGGCAATGATCGCAACAACGCTTGAGACCAATATCAGGATCGCGAGCTCATCGATCACGGCGATACTCAGGGCGCCGGTCACTCTCGGCGCAGCATGACCGACCAGGCCGAGCGCCGACAATCCGGCCGGCAAGCCCACGGCGATCACCACCACTCGTATGCTTTGCACGATCGCAATGGCGCGCAGGTCGCCGCCGAGCTCGGCGCCCAACGCCAGCACTTGTGACATTCCTCCCGGCGCGGCGGCCAGATATGCGTCGACCTTGCCCCAGTTGTGCACCAGCCTCAGATAGGCCGCACCGCAGACGGAGATAACGATCATCGCTACAAGCAGGACGCCGATGCTCAGCGGGTAGGTAGCGATGCCGTGCAATGTCTCGGGCGTGACCACGGCGCCGAGCGATATCCCGATCAGGATGAAGATCGCACGCATCAAAGATGTGGGCACATGCATCGGCCGTCCCGCCAACGATGCGCCGGCGACCGCCAGGATAGAACCCGATAGCCAGCCGGCAGGGATGCCGACGAGCCCCAATGCCGCACCGCCGACTGCCGCGAACGCCAGCGTCTCGCCGAGATGGCGCAGTGCAACGATGCGGTCGTGGGTGGCAGGTGCGGACAACGCTTAGAGCTTTCGGGCAGCCGAGCAGACGTGTGGCTTCGGCCCGGCGCGCGCGATCAATGCCGCGTGAAGATCCCCGCGTCAAATGCAGAGTCTGCAATGCAGACCTTACGTCGCCAGTTCTGGCGACGTTGAAAATCGGCCTTTGCTGCCGCTGAGGACGATGCGCACGAGATCGGCGGCATTGCGTGCCCCGATCTTATCCATGATGCGCGCACGATGGACCTCTATAGTGCGCGGGCTGATGCCGAGTCGTCGGCCAGCTTCCTTGTTGGAAGCACCGCCGGCGATTTCTGCTAGCACTTCGCGTTCGCGCGGCGTCAATAGACTTTGTCCCGGAAAATCGATCGAGTTGTCATTGGCATTTCCAAATCGATCGGAGAATGCCGCTATAGCGCCGTTGACGCGCGCGACAATGGCGCGTGCATCGAGCGGTTTTACGAGATAGTCGAACGCACCGTTTTTTACGGCCTCGACGGCCGAACTCACGTCAGCATCGCCAGTTATAATGAAGATTGGAGCCGGATAGCTGTGCGCGTTGAGTTCCTTGAGAACCGCGACACCGGACTGGTCGGGCAGGTGCAGGTCAAGCAACACGCAAGCCGGCACGCGAGTGCGCGCAGCAGCAAGAAACGTGCCGGCATCGACAAAAACGATGACGCGATAGCCTGCCAGCGTGAAAACGACCGAAAGCGCGTCGCGCATCATCATGTCGTCATCGACAATGAAAAGGTCGCGGGTTCCCGGGGACTCCAAAGCCATGACCGCTTCCTTACTTAGCAGTGTCAACGCAGCGATCCATTTTGCAGCGATATAGCCGCGAGGTGAAGTCAAAAGTGCTGGTATAACAATAGTTTAAGGTATGATTGGAGGGGCGATTGGTAAGTGGGTGCGGTTGGCGAGCATCGATAGACCGCGCCGGCATTCTGTGGTGATTTAGCCACAGTCCTGGCCACGTCGGGTCTGGTCCCGATCCGGAGAGTTCATGCTGCAGGGTTGGGTCGTAATCGCCGTTGCGCTCTCGTACATCGGGTTGCTGTTCCTGATCGCGAGCTATGGCGACCGCACTCGCGGTCTCGGTCGCGAGGGTCGCGCGCGCTTGTTCATCTATCCACTATCGCTGGCGATCTATTGCACCTCGTGGACCTTTTTCGGTTCAGTCGGACTGGCTTCACGCACGGGATTTGATTTTCTGACGATCTATGTCGGGCCCGTGCTGATGATCGGCCTGTTCGGCTCGCTGCTTATGCGGGTCGTGCGGCTCGCCAAGACGCAGAACATCACCTCGATCGCCGATTTCATCGGCGCGCGCTACGGCAAGGGCCAGGCGGTTGCCGCGACAGTCGCCCTGATCGCCATCATCGGCACGATTCCGTATATCGCATTGCAGCTGAAGGCAGTATCAGCGTCGCTTGAAACGATCCTTGCCCATATCACTTCAAGCACCGAGGTTACCCGCCCGCTTCTCGGGGACATTGCGCTCTTCGTAGCGCTCTCGATGGCGACTTTCGCCGTTCTGTTCGGCACCCGTCACATCGACGCCACCGAACATCAGGACGGGCTGATGCTGGCCATTGCGACGGAATCGATCGTCAAGCTGCTCGCATTCCTGGCGGTTGGAATCTTCGTCACGTTTTGGATGTTCGATGGCCCGGTAGCGCTATTCAACGAAGCGATGCAACGGCCTGCGACCGCCGCGATTTTCACCAGAGAACCGCGCGCCGATACCTTGCTTGCCATGACGCTGCTGTCGTTCGTGGCGTTTATCCTGTTGCCCAGGCAATTCCATGTCGCCGTGGTCGAAAACAACGACGAAAAGGAGATCAAGCGCGCTGTCTGGCTGTATCCTGTGTATCTCGTCCTGATCAACCTATTTGTGGTGCCGATAGCGATTGCAGGTCTGTTGACCTTTCCGGCCGGAAAAATCGACAGCGACATGTTTGTGCTCGCTTTGCCGCTCGAAAGCGGGTCCAATTTCTTTACCATCGCCGCGTTCGTGGGCGGCCTGTCGGCAGCGACCGCCATGGTGATTGTTGAATCGGTCGCGCTCTCCATCATGGTTTCGAATGATCTGGTTATGCCCTTCGTGCTGCAGCGGCGCGGGGCACTGATAAGGGGCCGGGAAAACATCGGTTCGCTGCTTTTGACCGTCCGGCGGTTGGCGATTTTTGCGATTCTTCTTCTTGCCTACGTATACTACCGCTCGGCAGGCGAAGCGCAGCTGGCTTCGATCGGCCTCCTCTCGTTCGCAGCCATTGCACAACTGGCGCCCGCTTTCTTCGGTGGACTCCTGTGGCGTCGCGCGACAGCGGCCGGAGCCATCGCCGGC
>DAISKM010000062.1:0-11398 GCA_036820945.1 Pseudolabrys sp. | reverse complement strand
GTCCTGGCGGGCGTATCCAAAGTACGGGATGACGGCCGTGATGCGGCGCGCGGAGGAGCGTCGCAGCGCGTCGATTATAATGAGCAGCTCCATCACGTGATCGTTGGCCGGAAAGGAAGTCGACTGGATCACGAAAACGTCCGCGCCGCGCACGTTTTCCTGAATTTCGACGAAAATTTCCATATCCGCAAAGCGGCGGACGACCGCTTTGGTCAGCGGAAGCTTGAGATAATTTGCGATACCTTTTGCCAGCGCGGGATTGGAATTGCCGGCGACGAGCTTGATCGCTCCGTTCTTGCCCGACATCTTGAGCCCTCGCCCTTACTCCCCGCCACAGGCGGCGTGGTCATAACAAGGCAGGCACGGCGCGGCAATACACCAGTAATGCTTTGTCCCTCAGCCTTTGTGCGAAAGACAGATTGGCAATCAACGGCTGGAAGCGGCAAGCGTCAGGGCTTCTCGGCCCGACACCGCGGCAGTCCTCGGCCGCCGGGGCGGTAGAGGAACAGGTTCGGCATCGTCGGTAGCGGCCTCAGCAGCAACGGTCGATACAGGATCGGCCAGAGGATGGAACAGACGGAATATTCCGGCCGCCTCGGGTGACGATTCCTGCGGCTCGCCCATTGCCACTTGCAGGTCGCTCGTCGGCGGCGAAATACCAGGGGCCACCGCAGGCGATGTCAGGAAGGTTGCGAGCTTTTCCATGCTGTTGCGGGCAATGCGGCTGAGCATTGCGTCGTCGGCAGCCGCCCAGGCATCCCGGGGTCGAACCTTTGCCGTCTCCTCGCCGCTGATGCGGAGCGCGCGGTGCTCCTCCTGATCAAAGACATCCCAGACCCAGGAGACCGTCGTTTGATGCTTCGTCACTTTGACAGCGAGATAGCCGCGCACGCGGTAGGCCGACGACTGCTCGCGGGAGATAACCGCGAGCCGGCGTGCCTGTGCCTCTTCATTCAGGTTCTGCACAAGCTTCTGGAATTGGCCAGGCGGCAGACCGTCAAGTGAATCACGCGACCGTGGCTCCGCGCGGTTGCTCGGGCGACAATGCCTGGCCATCGGGATTGCATCCGGCCAGCGCCAGGGTCCAGATCAAAATGCAAGCTAAAGCTGGGACGCGCGACAACGTACCGGTCGCGCGGCGACCCCGACTGGACCCCATTAGACACCCCCCGCGGCCTTGTCTTTGATCTTGGTTCTCGCGGCCGACGGAAAGCGTAGCGAAAAGGCCCCACTTGAGTCTAGCGAAAGGCGCGGGCTTTAATCGTCGCAGCTACGCTAATCGGCGAGGGCAATGGCATTGATGTGCCGACCGTAATCCGTTTCGTCATTGTGGGTTGTGCGTCGATAGCTGAAGAATCGGTCCGGCTCTGCGTAAGTGCAAAGCCCGAGATCTTCGAATTGGGTGATGCCCGCACGCCGGACGCGTGCGCCAATGTAGCCGGCGAGATCAAACATCGCGTGCGCCGATTTTTGCGACGCCGCGAAGAAACGCGCATTGGCTGCATCTGCCGAAAGAAACCGTTCAACGAATTCTGGTCCGACTTCATAGTTTGGTTGTCTGATCGTCGGACCGAGCGCGGCGGTCATTGTTTTGCGATCGGCCCCGAGTCGCTCCATCGCAGCGATAGTGGCTTCAATCACGCCTGTAAGGGCCCCGCGCCAGCCGGCATGGGCAGCGCCGATTACGCGCGCACCGCCATCCGCCAGCAGCAACGGTCCGCAATCGGCCGTCGACACCCCGATTGCCAACCGCGGCACCCGTGTGACGATTGCGTCTGCGCGCGGGCGAGTATCGCGCGTCCATGGCTCTTCGGCCACGACTACGTCGGACGAATGAATCTGATAAGCGGTCAGCAGGCGAGCGGGACTCACGCCCAATATTGCCGCCATCCGCGCGCGGTTCTCGGCGACATTTTCGGGCCGATCATTGGAGCCGACACCACCGTTGAGCGAAGCATACACGCCCGGCGAAACACCGCCGGAGCGCGTGAAAAAGGCGTGGCGGATATTCGCGAGCGGAGCGAGTATGGCGGCTTGCAGCATCGGTCAGTCTGGATGACCCAGCACCTCGATTGGCCAGATAGATAAGATGCCCGTCGACGCTGGACCAGCTATTTCGTTTCGAAGCCGGGGGGCACGCCAACCGCAGGGTGGGCAAAGGCAGCAACCTTGAACAGCTCGCCCATGGCGCTTCGATTATGACCGATCAGGCGTTCAAGCGCAGAATCGATTTCGCGCCCGTGCGCGCTCTTGGCTCTCAAGGTTGCAGCGCGGTGCTCGATGCCGAGACGTCGCAGGAATTGCGATTGCTCGATCGGCCCGAAGCCGATTGCGCCCATGGCCTCGACCGCTCGGGTCAGCGCCTGAAAGTCCACGTGAGCCGTCAAGTCCAGGCTGCCGGGTGATGTAAGAGGATCCGCATAGGCATGCTGGCCGACAGCCTGCAGAGTTTCCCCAAGGCCGGTTTCAGTATGCCCATAATCGATCACGAGGGCGGCGCCTCGATTGTCTGCGGCGCGCCGGCCAACCTCCATCGCCACAGTGTCGGCGCGCCATTCAAAAATCGCGCCGGCCCGCGGCGCGCGCAGGGCGGTCGGTAGGAGCGTGTGAAAAAATGGAATTGGTTCGGGAGCAATTGTGAAAGCCAGTTGCCCGGAAGCGTCAATCTGAATTCGACGCTCGTGCCATCCACGCTCTGTTTTTACGGCTTGGTTAACGGGCAAAGCATCGAAAAACTCGTTGGCCAAAACGATCGCAGGCCCTTTCGGCACTTCGGCAAGGGTGGAATGCCAAAAGACGGGAATCCCCGCATCTGCCAGCGCTCGTTCCTGTTGCGCTTGCAGGATGGGGCTGAGCTCTACCATGTGTACCACCACTGCTGCGCGGAATTCCGGAACGATCCGAATCGCGCGCAGGGCGTCTTTCATCATCGTGCCGCGACCGGGACCGAGCTCGATCAAGCGTACGTTTTCAGGTGCGCCCATTTGTTTCCACACGGCAGCAACCCACAAGCCGATCAGTTCACCGAACATCTGGCTTACTTCCGGCGCGGTTACGAAATCGCCCCGCGCGCCAAGCGGATCATGAGTGGTGTAGTAGCCGTGTGTGGGATCGGCGAGACACAGAGCCATGTATTCTGCAATAGGCATTGGCCCGCCCGCCAGAATACGCTTCCGGATTTCCGGCTCTAGCGGCGACTGCTCGACCACGATCGACTCCGCCGCGGGCGATGTTTCAGCGCGTAGACGATGAAAGCAACACCGGCCAGGAAGAGCGGCACTGACAGCAGCTGCCCCATCGTCGCGCCACCCAACAGAAAACCCAGTTGCGCGTCGGGTTCGCGGAATAGTTCGCAAAAAGTGCGCGCTAGTGAGTAGCCCACAGCGAAGCACCCGATTATGAGGCCCGGCCGCCTTAGCGCGCCAGCGCGGATCAGCGCCGTCAGAACAAGGAATAGCAGCAGCCCTTCCAGCGCCGCCTCGTAAAGTTGGCTCGGGTGGCGCGGCAAGGGTCCGCCGTGCGGAAATATCATCGCCCAGGCCACATCCGTGGGACGACCCCACAATTCGCCGTTGATGAGATTGGCGATACGGCCGAGAAATAGACCGATTGGTCCGACGGCGCAGGTGATATCGCCAAGCGAGAGGACTGAGATGCTGCGGTGGTACCCGAACAGCAGGACCGCAAGAACACACCCGATAAATCCGCCGTGGAATGACATGCCGCCATTCCACAATTGCACGATTTCGATTGGATGAGCGATGAAGTGTGGAAGATCATAGAACAAGACGTAGCCGACGCGGCCACCGAGGATGATGCCGATCGTGACCCACAGCACGAAATCATCGAAGTCCGCGACGGTGAGGGGAGCCTTGCCACCCCACAATTTCTCCGAACGAATGAGTACGCGCGCGTAGGCCCACCCGATGAGAATTCCCAGGATATACGCCAGCGCATACCAGCGAATGGCGAACGGACCCAGGTGCACCAGCACCGGATCGAACGCCGGATAAGGGATAACAAGTAAAGGCATCGGATATCCGAATCTCACCTGACGTTTAGTGCTAGCATGCCGAGCCTTGCGGCGGCATGACCGGATCGCCATTGTGAATGTTATCTGGAGGCAAAGATGACCCAGACCAGTAACCGTTTTTTCGACGAGATGGCGCGTTTGATGAACGATGCCGCTGGCGTGGCGCAAGGGGTGCGGCGCGAGTTCGATACCCTGTTTCGAACCCAGGCGGAACGTATCCTGCGCGATCTGGATGTGGTCCAGCGTGAGGAATTTGAGGCCGTCAAGGAGATGGCGCGCCTTGCCAGGGAGGAGAACGAGGCGTTGAAGGCGCGCATCGCCGCGCTGGAGGCCAAGCCCGAAAAGCCCGCTAAAAAGGCCAAGGATTCGGCGGCCCATTAGCCCCGCCACAATTCTTGCCCTTTCTGGGCGCTGCCGCTATAACCCGCCCCGTTCGCGGCCCCCGGCACCCCTGGAGGCTTGCCGCGTACGCGGGCGGCAAAATGCCGCCTTTTCCATTGGCTTAGATGCAAAGGGATTAAAAGATGGCGACCGTCCAGGAATTAAAGGCGACGGCGCGTCCGAAAGGCGGCAAGGGGGCCGCTCGGTCTGCGCGTCGCTCCGGCAAAGTGCCGGGTGTGATCTACGGAGAGAACAAGCCTCCTGTCATGGTCCTGCTCGACCATGACGAACTGCGCAAGCGCATCTATGCGGGGCGTTTCCTCACGACGCTCTACAATCTCGATGTGGACGGTACCAAGCACCGGGTGATTCCGCGCGATTTCCAGCTCGACGCCATCAAGGACCTGCCGATGCACGTCGACTTCCTGCGCGTGGCGGAAGGCGCCACGATTCGCGTGCACATTCCGGTTCACGTGCTCAACGCGGATCAGGCACCCGGTGTGAAACGCGGAGGCGCGGTCAACATTGTGACCCATACGGTCCAGGTGATTTGCCCGGCCGATGCCATTCCCGAATCGATCGATGTCGACATCTCCGGTCTCGACATCAACTACTCGAAGCATCTTAACGAGATAGCGCTGCCGCCCAACATTCGCGTCATCGGTCGCCCCGACATGACACTGGTCACGGTCGTGCCGCCATCCGGCTACGCGGAAGAAATGAAAGCTGCCGCCGAAGCCGCCGCTGCTGCTGCGGCTGCCGCCGCGGCTGCAGCCGCCGCCGGCGTTGCGCCAGCTGCCGAAGGTGCGGCCCCCGGTGCCGCGCCGGCAGCTGCGCCTGGTGCCGCACCTGCCGCCGGTGCTGCTCCGGCGGCCGCGGCCGCACCTGCAAAGACCGAGAAGAAGTGAGGCGGCGTCCAAGCCGCCTTGTCGGCGCCACGCACATTGCGGTAGGGCGGTCTTACGGCCGTTGAAGCCATGCTGCTTTTCGTCGGCCTCGGCAATCCCGGCCCCAAGCACGCGAGCAACCGCCATAATATCGGGTTCATGGCCGTTCAGGCGATCGCGCGTCGCCACAACTTGTCGCCATGGCGGCGGCGGTTTCAAGGTGTTGCGGTTGAGGGAAATATCGCGAACGAGCGAACGCTCTTGTTGCTGCCCGGCACGTATATGAACGAGTCCGGTCGGGCCGTGGTAGAAGCCATGCATTTCTACAAGCTCGATCCCGCCGGCATCGCCGTATTTCATGACGAGGTGGACCTCCAGCCCGCAAAAGTGAGAGTGAAAGTCGGCGGCAGCGATGCGGGCCACAACGGGCTGCGCTCGATCAGCGCCCACCTTGGCAACGACTACAAGCGCGTGCGCATCGGCATCGGCAAACCGGACGTCAAGGAGCTTGTGCCCTCACACGTGCTTGGAGATTTCGCAAAAAGCGAATGGGCGTGGGTCGAGGCCCTTTGCGATGTGATTGCCGACAATGCGCCTCTCCTTATCGAGGGCAAGGACTCGTCGTTCCAGAACAAGGTCCATCTCGCCATGGAAGCAAAGGGCTTCAACGGCAGAGACGACGAGCCGCCTCCCACCAAATAGCAATGTAAAGAGACCACCAGACCATGGGATTTAAGTGCGGCATCGTCGGTTTGCCGAATGTCGGCAAGTCGACGCTTTTTAATGCTCTTACACAGACAGCGGCCGCCCAGGCAGCTAACTATCCGTTTTGCACCATCGAGCCGAACATTGGCGAAATTGCCGTGCCGGATTCGCGACTGGACAAGCTGGCTCTGTTGGGGAAGTCGGAACAGATCGTTCCGACGCGTATTGCGTTCGTCGATATTGCCGGGCTCGTGCGGGGTGCCTCCAAAGGAGAGGGGCTCGGAAATCAGTTCCTTGCCACCATACGCGAAGTGGATGCCATCGTGCATGTCGTACGGTGCTTTGAAGACAGCGACGTGATGCACGTGGAAGGCAAGATTGACCCGATCGCCGACATCGAAACCATCGAAACCGAGTTGATGCTGGCCGATCTGGACAGCCTGGAAAAGCGCATCGGCAACCTGGAGAAAAAGGCCAAGGGCAACGGCGAGGATGCCAAGCTGGCCAAGGAGACGCTCGACCTCGTGAACCGTTCGCTGATCCCGCTGCACGAGGGAAAGCCCGCGCGCATGGTTGAGCGAAAGCCGGAAGAGGAAAAGCTGTTTCACTCTCTCGGCCTGCTGACCTCCGCGCCCGTGCTCTATGCCTGCAACGTCGACGAGGCTGCGGCTGCGACAGGCAACGACTATTCCCAGAAAGTCGAGCAAAGGGCCAAGGAAGAGGGTGCGGTCGCTGTTGTGATCTCCGCGAAGATTGAATCGGAAATCGCCACTTTGCGGCCGGCCGAGCGTGCAGAATTTCTGACAGCTGTCGGTTTAGAGGAAACCGGTCTCGATCGCCTCATCCGCGCAGGCTATGCGTTGCTGCATCTGGTTACGTTCTTCACGGTGGGCCCAAAGGAGACGAGAGCGTGGACCATCACCAAGGGCACCAAGGCGCCGCAGGCTGCCGGCGTGATCCACACCGATTTCGAGCGGGGCTTCATCCGATCCGAAACCATCGCCTATGACGACTACATCGCGCACGACGGTGAGGCTGGCGCGCGCGAGGCCGGCAAAATGCGGCTCGAGGGCAAGGACTACGTCGTTGCGGATGGTGACGTGATGTACTTCCGCTTTGCAACCTGAGCAGGGTCTTTCTGATAGGCTACGCACATGACCGTCACCGCGGGCGAAGCGACGGAGCCTAAGCCGGACTCTGCCAAAGGCGCGGAGAGGCGCGCGCTTGGCGTTGCCTGTGGCGCACATGCGTTGCACGACGGCTATACCGACCTCGTCTACGTCATGCTGCCGATCTGGCAGGGCGAATTTGGCCTTGGCTTCGCAGTGCTTGGGGCCATGAAGACAGTTTTTTCCGGGGCTCTCGCCGGCTTCCAAATTCCGGCAGGATTATTGGCCGAGCGGTTCGGTGCGACCGCTGTCCTTGCGCTCGGCACAGCGCTTGCCGGTCTCGGGTACGTCTTGGTCGGGTTCAGCAACAGTCTGTCTTTTCTAGTCGCTGCATTATTCATTGGTGGTCTGGGCGCCAGCACCCAGCATCCCTTGGCGTCGTCCCTGATTGCTCATGCGTTTGCGGGCAAGCGCTCGCTGCGGGCACTCGGGACCTACAACTTCGCCGGGGACATTGGAAAGATGACCGTGCCCGCGACCGCAGCGTTGCTGTTGGTCGCAATGCCTTGGCGGGAAGCGTTGATCTTGCTTGGAGGACTCGGATCGATTGCGGCAGTAGCGATTTTTTTGGCGATGCCCCGTTTCCGCGACGAACCATCGAAGTCGCTCAAAAACGACGATCCTGGACCCGCCCAAGGTGCCGCGCGAGCCTATGCGTTTCCGCTCCTCCTATCGGTAGGCGTTATCGATAGTGCCACCCGGATGGCCTTCCTCACTTTCCTCCCGTTTGTGCTTACCGCGAAGGGCGCAAGCATCCAAACCGTCGGCGTAGCTCTGACGCTGGTCTTTGCAGGCGGCGCGGCGGGAAAGCTGGTTTGCGCGTTTATTGGTGCGCGCATCGGGACGATAGCGACGGTATGGTTGACCGAGACCGTGACGGCTGTGGGGATTGTCGCGCTTCTCCCGCTTCCTCTTGAAGCAGCACTTGTGGTCTTGCCGATCGTCGGAGTGGCCGTGAATGGGACATCGTCGGTATTGTATGGCTCGGTACCCGACCTCGTGGAGCCGGCCTGGCGTCAGCGCGCGTTCAGCATCTTCTACACCGGCACGATCGGCGCGGGTGCTGTATCGCCGGCATTTTATGGTTTGCTCGGCGACGTGGTAGGGATTCCGATAGCGCTTATGGCCGTAGCCGCCCTCGTGCTTGCCACATTGCCCATTACGCTGGCGTTGCGTCCGGCGCTGATGGCAAGGCCGTCATAATCTGAGCGCTTGAGCGTCATTGCGTCATAGGAGCGAAAGAGCAATTCGTTGTCGCATTGGCAGAGGGAACGGATCGCGGTCCGCGCCATTGTGCTGACATGCCAAAACGTTCGAACGCCATCACGCTTATGAGTGCTGATCAGGCAAATTTGCTTCGACAACTTGCTTTCGATGCCTATGAGCCCGAGGCCTTTAGCCCGAGTTTGACCAAAGCCGAGGCAGAGGAGCGTATTGCGATGCTGCAGGCAAAATTGAAACTGATGAGCGAGCCGCCTCACATACAGTGACGAAATTCGCGAAGCTGCCGGAATGCGAGCAGGAACCCTCCGGTCCACCCGGCGTTGGCACGGTTTGCACGCAAGTGGAGAGGAGGAACTTATGACACATTTTCGCCATGCGGCGCTTCTTGCTGCGCTGCTTGCCGGGGCTGGTTCTGCCGGCGCGCAAACCACAGTGATCACGCGTGAGCCGGTGGAGTCGCGCGCTGTCGTGACAGGGCCGGTGCAGCTCACGCCCGTTCAGCGACAAACGATCTACCGCACGATCGTTCGCGAGCGTGTGGTGCCAGCTCCGCCTACAGTCGAATACCGCGTCGGCACCCGCGTGCCGCCAAGCGTGCAGCTCTATTCAGTGCCGCAAGAAGTTGCGCTCGAGGTGCCGGCAATCCAGACCTACAAATACATGGTGGTAAATAACCGTGTTGTTCTGATCGATCCTGCCACCAGCGAAGTTGTTGCCGAAGTGATCGACTAAACATGCCACTTTCGTCGGATTTGGCCCGGCGCCAGCGCGCCGGGCCACTTTTTTTGCCCATTCAATGTTTACCCTGCGGTCGGGCTGGTATGCGGTGACAGCTGGTGCTGGATTTTCGGCCTCGTAAGGGCCATATTAGGCATCGAGGAGTCTTTGATTATGTCGATGATCAACTACCGCGCCCCGTCCGAACTCTTTCCTAGCCGCAGTCGCAAGTCGCGCCGTCCCATCGGCTACAAGCGATTTCCGACCGCCGCTGAAGCAATTCGCTTCGCCATAGAGGAATTGCCGCCGGAATTGCTTTTGGGCGCTTATCTGGAAGTTGAAGAGAAACGTTTCGACGGAAACGGTATCCGGCAGCTGTATGACAGCGCCGACTATCCTCTGCCGCGCAAGGCAGCCAAGACCAAGGTTGCCACGGCCAACTGACCTAAACACCGCTTTTTGAGCCTCGAGTCGCGGTCCTTGGCCGCGGAACGGTTTGTGTTGGCTGTCCGTCACCGGCCGCATGAAACCGCTGCCGCCTCTCATTCGTTGTTGTGGATAGCCCGATTGGAGGCTTTCCATGAAAATGCATCAAATCAAGTTAGCAGCAGCGGTGGCTGCCGTTATCGCGGTACCGACTCTAAATTGCTTCGCTGGTGCCGAGGAGAGCGCGACTGTCCCGACCGATCCAGGTTTCAAAGCTGATACCGGCCAGATCAATCCAGGTGCGACAGAGCCGTTGCCGTTCGAGTCGAGTAAGGTCACCGATATCCCCACGCCCGACGAAGCGCGCCGGGCATTGCTGACTCCTATCTCGAAGCAGCCGTCAGTCGGTAATGTGCCGAATGTGTCACGTCCGGACGCACAGACCTTCGGTGGTCCAAGCGCAAACCAGGAATCAAAGAATGCTGTTGGCGGCCCGCAAGGCCTCACGACTTCAGGTACTGTGCCCACTCCTGGAGGCGGAAAAGCGGACGCACAACCTGCTTCACCGGGGCCAGGCTCGACTGCGAGCGCCGAACCAGCACCGTCCGGGCCGATCGGATCGTTCGGTGAGACCATTCCTGCGAAATTCTCAAAACGCAATGACATACTCGATCGAGTACCGATCATGGCGTGGCCGTTACCGTTGACCGATCAGCAGCGAAAGCAGGTCTATGATGCGGTGATGGCAGATCAATCGCAGCCCGTGGCTGGCGCCGACGCGCTAAAGCCGGCGAGCGAACTGTCCACCGACCAGGCACTCAACGGCATGCGTCCGCTGCCTGACAGCGTCCGCAACATCGAAGGGTTAGGCAAACTGCAGTATGTCAAAGCAAACAATAAAGTGCTTCTGGTCGAACCTTCCACCCGGACGGTGGTCGATCAAATTACGTCCTAAAAGCAAGAAAGCCATCGCAAGCTTGCTGCGATGGCTTTCTTGACGGGCAACGTCTACCGACCGTTAGTCGTCGGTTTTGTTCGGCGGATTTTTCCAGTTCGTGAGGCTGTCGGCGATGACTTTCATGGCAGTCATCGCCGCATGACTCAGACTCGCATAGCCGGCGATCTCGCGTCCCACGCGCTCGCCTTCGCCGCGCAACATTTCCCTCACCCCTTGGAGTTCGAGAATGACCCGATCAATCTCGTCTACCGAGGCGCCGGAAACACGACGGATTAACCCATTCAGATTCTCCGCAACGGGTTCGGAGGGCGCGTCTCCGTCCGAACGTTGGCGACGCAAAAACGCAACGTCGCGGCGGACGAATTCGCGGATCTCACCCTCGAAAGCCGCTGCCGCGTCCTGATCGATCTCGTTGGTCCGTTCGGGTGATTTCCGGTTCGGTGCATATATTTCCGGACCGGGTTTTTCCGGTACTGCACCGAGCCGCTCGGGTTTGATGGCCGTCATGATCAACTCCTACAAGGCGCAAAGCATTTTGCGCGGGGTCCCCAGTTGCAGACGGATTGCCGCATGCGACTTGGGCGGCCGTGGGGCAGAGCAAGGAACCCTGCCGGCAGCAAACGGCGGCCACCGACTTATTCACGTCTTTTCGGCGGCTTCCTCGCCGTTTCCCCTACCAGTGCACCTTAAACCCGCGCTGATGCTCTTGCTGCTGGTAGTTTGGCCGAAATCGGTCACTGCGGTGGTAACCTGGAGGGGACCATAGAGCTTCTGCTCGGCGCTGAACGTATCGTGATCGAGTCGTTGCTGACGCTCGTCGCTCCCGCGCCGAGCGTTGTCCCGGTCGGAAGGATGTTGAACTTGACCGACCGTTCGTTGCCGAACACCTGGCCGGATG
>DAISKM010000061.1:0-11501 GCA_036820945.1 Pseudolabrys sp. | reverse complement strand
CGCATACCACGCTCCCGCTAGATTCGGATTCAGTAAAAGTGCGCGATCAACAAAGGTTGTACCGGCATCTATGTCGCCGGCCCCAAAAGCGATCGCATGGGCTGCGCGAGAGAGGGCGACCGCATCGTCCGGCCCCAACTCCGCGGCTCGTCGAGCCAGTCTAGCGGTTTCAGCAATCTCGTGCGCGCGATCAGTCGTCCAGCCGTTAATCTTGCGCCAAGCATAGCACCAGGACGCCATTCCATAGGCTGCGGCGAAATTGGGGTCGAGTTTGATGGCCTTGTAGAAGAGTCTAAGAGCTTCGGTGATAGCCTCTTTGTTACGCTCATAAAGACTCGCCATTCCACGTAAAAAGTAGTCATAGGCATCAAGACTCTCAGTCGGCTTCCGCCTAGCGCGTTCCATCTCTGCCGCTTCGAGTTGCGGCGCAATCGCGCCAATCACACTAGTAGTGACTTTGTCCTGTAAATCAAAGATGTCCTCGAGCGTACTCTCAAAGCGGTCGGCCCAAAGATGTGTACCGGTCGATGAATCAAGTAACTGTCCCGTCACCCGCACGCGGCCTGCCGCCTTGCGCACACTACCTTCGAGCACGTAACGCACGCCTAGCTCGCGGCCGACTTGCTTCACGTCGACCGCCCGACCCTTGTAAGTGAATGTCGAATTCCGTGCTATGACGAAGAGCCACTTGATGCGTGAAAGCCCGGTAATGATGTCTTCAACCATGCCGTCAGCAAAGTATTCCTGCTCTGGATCGCCACTCCTGTTTTCGAAGGGCAACACCGCGACAGAAGGTTTGTCAGGAAGTGATAGTGCTGCTCGGGTTGGCTGCCCGTCGACGTGAACGCAATAAACACGTATTCGCTGCGCGATATTCTTAAGTTGCTGCTCACCCATGTCGGTTACGTCGAGCGAGAGCTTCCCCTTAATTTGTTGATAGGCGCTATCTGAAAGGCACACGGCCCCCCGTTCGGCCAAAGGTTCAATTCGCGCAGCGACGTTAACTCCGTCACCGTAGATGTCATCTTCATCGATGATTATGTCGCCGACATTAATGCCGATTCGAAATTCGATCCGTTGGTGCTCGGGAATGTTGGTGTTGCGCGCGGCCGTAGTCCGCTGAATGTCAAGAGCGCAGCGTACGGCGTCGACAATACTCGCGAATTCAACCAATGCTCCGTCACCGGTCGTCTTGAAAATGCGACCTTGATATTGGGCAATTTTGGGGTCGAATAGTTCACGTCGGCAAGTTTTCAACGCGGCGAGAGTGCCTTCCTCGTCTGCCCCCATCAATCTGCTGTAGCCAACGACATCAGCCACGAGGATGGCGGCGAGCCGTCGTACGACGCGATCCTCAGCCATGAGATCGCCCCTATTACTATACTTTTCAGACAGTTTAGAGATTGGAAGGCGCGGCTGTCTATTGCGACGACAATGTCCGCTTTTGGTCAAAAGCAGACATTAGGGATCCGAACCGCTGCACTCAATTTAACTCCAAGCGCGACTCTGTTTGACGCTGCGCCTAGGCAGCGTCAGCGGGATATCCGCCCGCAGCTGTTGAAATCACGCCTGAAATGACCCAAGGCGGGATTGGAGAGCTTTTGGATTTAGCAAATTTCTGAAATCGTGCCCTAGCTCTCCATCCCGCCACGGGCGAGGAACTGTTCGAGCCAGTGAATATGGTAATTGCCATCGATGATGTCATTTTCGCGGACCAACGCCCGAAAGAGGGGCAGCGTTGTCTCAATGCCATCGACAACCACCTCGTCGAGCGCGCGCTTCAGCCGCATGAGACATTCAGTGCGTGTCTTGCCGTGCACGATCAGCTTGCCGACAAGTGAATCGTAGTAGGGCGGAATGCTGTAGCCTTGGTAGACCGCGGAATCGATGCGCACGCCGAGGCCGCCCGGCGGATGGTAGTGCATGATCTTGCCGGGCGAGGGGCGAAATGAAACCGGGTTTTCGGCGTTGATGCGGCACTCAATCGCGTGGCCGTGGAATTTAACATCCTGCTGCTGGATTGCGAGATTGCTGCCGGCCGCGACGCGAATCTGCTCGAAGATCAGATCAATGTCGGTGATCATCTCGGTCACCGGATGCTCGACCTGAATGCGCGTGTTCATCTCGATGAAATAGAACTTGCCGTCCTCGTACAGAAACTCCACGGTGCCGACGCCCAGATAACCGATCTCGCGCATCGCTTTTGCGACCGTTTCGCCAATCGCGTCGCGCGCGCCCGCATTGAGCGCGGGCGAGGGCCCTTCCTCCCACACCTTCTGGTGACGGCGCTGCAGGGAGCAGTCGCGCTCGCCAAGATGAATGGCGTTGCCTTCGCCATCGCCAAGCACCTGGATTTCGATGTGACGCGGCCGTTCGAGATATTTCTCGATATAGAGCGCGTCGTCTCCGAAGGCGGCTTTCGCCTCGGCGCGTGCCGTGGAGAGCGCGGCGGAAAGCTCGCTCGCGCTGGACGCGACCTTCATGCCGCGGCCGCCGCCGCCCGCTGCGGCCTTGATGAGAACCGGATAGCCGATCTCGCCGGCTATTTTCGCGGCGTCCTGTTCGGAGCTGACGGCGCCCGCCGACCCGGGCACGACCGGAATCCCCAGTTTTTTGGCGGTGCGTTTGGCCTCGATCTTGTCGCCCATTAGGCGAATGTGCTCGGCCTTTGGGCCAATGAACTGCACGCCATGCTCGGCGAGTATCTCGGCAAAACGCGCATTTTCGGACAAGAAACCGTAGCCGGGATGCACCGCGTCGGCGCCGGTAATCTCGCAGGCCGACAATATCGACGGAACGTTCAAATAGCTGTCCTTGGCTGCGGGAGGTCCGATGCACACGCTTTCGTCGGCAAAGCGTACGTGCATGGCATCTGCGTCGGCCGTGGAATGCACGGCGACGGTCGGTATGCCGAGCTCTTTGCAGGCGCGCAGAACACGCAGCGCGATCTCGCCGCGATTGGCGATCAGGATCTTATCGAACATGCTTTTCGCCCGCACTGAGGCGAATAGAGGGTAGCGAATAGCGAACAGGGAAGGAGCATATTGATTTACTCACTATTCGCTACTCACCATTCGCTATTCGCTCATCACTCGATGATCACCAGCGGCTCGCCGAACTCGACCGGCTGACCGTCCTCGAACAGAATTTGAATAACGATGCCGCCTCGCGGAGCGGGAATCTGGTTCATGGTTTTCATCGCTTCCACGATCAACAGCGTATCGCCGATCTTGACCTTGCTGCCGACATCGATGAACGGCTTGCCCCCCGGTTCGGGCGCCGCATACGCCGTTCCGACCATTGGCGCGATCACCACGCCGGGGTGTTTCGAGGGATCGATCGGCTTGACGGCAGCCTCCGTTCCCGGTTGCGGCGCAACCTCAACTCGCACCGCCGCGGAAGGGGCCGCGGCGGCGGTTCCCGCGCGCGCGACGCGCACGCGCTTGCCGTCTTGCTCGATTTCGATTTCGGTCAGGCCGGTTTCATCCAGTAGCTTGGTTAGCTCCTGGATCAGTTCACGATCGACGATGCTGGTCTTGGGCGATTTCCCCATTGCATGTCCATCAGTCGCGGATCATTGCGTAAACATTCGGCATCATTTTTCAGCGCTCAACCTTTTTGCTTTGCGCCGAGCAGGCCGGCGAGACCGGTGATGGCCAATACATAGCCGTCGACGCCGAAGCCGGCGATCACTGCCTTGGCTGCTTTCGAAATGTATGAATTGTGCCGGAAACTCTCGCGCGTATGGATATTGGTGATGTGGACTTCGATCGCCGGCAATTTCACGGCGAGAAGCGCGTCCATGATGGCGATGGATGTGGTGGTGTAGCCGGCCGGATTGATAACGATGGCGCCTGCGTCCTTCGCATGCGCCTCCTGAATCCAGTCGATGAGCTCACCTTCACGGTTTGACTGGCGGAACACAATGTCGAGCCCGAACCGTTTCGCTGTTTCAGCGCAGAGCTTTTCCACGTCGGCGAGAGTCGCGCGTCCATATTTCTCGGGCTCGCGGGTGCCGAGCAGGTTCATATTTGGTCCATTAAGGACGTAGATTGTTGTCTTTGCCATTGAGTCCCGCCCGCGCCAGCTCGAAGGATTATGGAGCCGCAGCGCTTTATAGGTGGCCCGGAGCATAAGGGGAAGCCCGGGAGGCCGCTTGGACCGCCGGGAATCAAGATCACGTGTGATCGGGTGCCAGGGTCTCGCCAGCGACCCAGTCTATGACCTGCTTGAGCGCCGTTAGTCTTCGACGGCCCGCGGCCAATGCCTTGCTGAAGATCTCAATCTGGCAGTCCCCGCTGGTGCCACTGGTTGCGATCGAATGAAGGTGCCCGATTTCGTTCGCGCAGTCGAACGCATCGATGTCTTCGGCAATAAAATCGATCACCTGATCCAACCATTGCACGAGGGTGAGGGGCGATCGAGAGAACGGCTCGATGAAAGTGGCGCGGATGCCATAGCGCTGGGCGTGCCACTTGTTCTCCTGTGTGATGGCGCGGCCGACGCGGTCGAATCCGGCATTGAGCGCGCGGTCGCGATCGAGCGCGCGCACGAGGCAGCGAAACAAGGCTGCGACGGCTAGCGCGTCGTCGAGCCGCGTGCAGCTGTCGGCGACCCGCAACTCGATCGTCGGATTGTTCAGGGAGGGGCGGATCGCCCACCAGATGTAGCTTTCATCCGGGATGACCTTCGCCCACTTCAGCGCGGCGACGAACTCGCGGTAGTCATCGTTGGTGCGAAACAGTTCGGGAAGACCCGTGCGCGGCAATTCATCGTACGCAGCGAGCCGATAACCGACCAGGCCGGTGAGATTGCCTTGCCAGAATGGCGACGAGGTCGTGAGCGCGAGCAGAAGCGGCAAATAGGGCGTCAGGCGCATGATCAGGTTGATGCGCGTTTCGACATCCGGTACCGCGACGTGAACGTGCATGCCGCAGAGCATGTTGCGGTAGCCGACCATCTGCAGGTCGTCGATGATGGCGCCATATCGCGGCTTTGGCGTTACGGTCTGTTCCGGCCAGTACGCGAGAGGAAAAGTGCCCATAGCCGCGATACCTAGCCTGTGCTGGGCCGCAATATCGCCCAACGCGCGCCGGTAATGTGCGAGATGACTGCGTGCTTCCTCGAAGGTGGCGCATGGCGGCGTTGCGACCTCCAGCTGCGACTGCAACATTTCTGTCATCACGCGGTCGCCAAGGCGCTTCTGGGCGAGCAAAAGGAATTTCTTGTCGACACGGCGCACCGCATGGCGCGTCTTCGCGTCGAACAGAAAGTATTCCTCTTCCATGCCAAACGCGTACATGCCGCGCTACAACCGCCCCGAGGGAACTTTGTGCCGCCGATTGTTGACGCAAAATGGCTGCCGCAGAAGCCCGCGGCCGCCGATTGCATGTTGAAAAACTAAAGCGTCGTCAGCAGGTAGGCTTGCCGCAGCGCGAGGTATTTACCTTTTCTCGCAGCGCTTCGAGGCCAACCGCGCCGACCACGACATTGTCGCCGATTACGTAGCTTGGGGTGCCGCTGAGACCGAGCGCCTCGGCAAGTTTGAAGCTCTCCTGCAGCGTCGCCTTTATTTCAGGACTCGCCAGATCCTTTTCGAGCCGGGCCATGTCGAGACCAATGTCCTTCGCAACCGCGAGCGAGCGCGCCTTATCGGCCTGGCCGCGACCGCTCAGCAGCTTCTGGTGAAATTCGAGATATTTTTTGCCCGTTTTGTCCTGCATGCGGACCGCCACAGCGACCTGCGCGGCTTCGAGCGAGCCGGGACCGAGAACCGGGAATTCCTTGAGGACGACCTTGAGCTTTGGATCGTCTTTCATCAGCGTGAGCATGTCATCCATGGCGCGCTTGCAGTAGCCGCAGTTGTAATCGAAGAATTCCACAAAGGTGACGTTGCCGTCCGGATTGCCGAGCACGACCTGGCGCGGCGAACTGAATATGGCCTGCGAGTACTGCTTGATCGCTGCCTTGTGCTTTTCGGCATCCGCCGCACTCTGCCGCCGCTCGAGCTCGGCCATGGCGTCCTGAATGAGCTCTGGATGCGCGATCAGATATTCCCGGATGATGCGCTCGACTTCACCGCGCTGACTCGCGGAGAGTTCGTCTGCACGCGAACCTTGCGGCAGGGCAACGGCGAGCAAGGCCACGCAGGTGGCGATGGTCAGGCGCAGTCTAAAGGTCATGGAATCCTTCCTGTTCATTGAACGTTGGCATTGGTTTTCGGCTTTACGTTCACAATGTCATCGGCCCGCACCCAGGCTGGCGAACCGATCGGCAGGCGCGTCTTGGCACGCGTCGCCAGCTGGCGGGCGGTCTTGAGATCGCCGCGGGCAAAGGCGGCCTGCGCCGAAGCAAGGTCGGCATTGGCGAGATCGCCCTTGCGGCCATATGCCACGGCAAGCTGCGCGTAAGCATCAGGTGCTTCGGGTTCGCGCGCGATGGCCGTGCGCAGCAATCCGACCGCTTCCTCGGCGAGCTTTGGATTGTTTGTGGCATTGAGCGACTGCGCGAGCATGATTTCGATCAGCGGGTTGTTATGTGAAAGCTGCGCGGCTTGCCGCAGCGGCGCGACCGCTTCAGCCGGATGACCACCTTCGAGCAGGGCTTGGCCCTTGAGTTCGTAGAAGTAGGCATTGTTTGGTTGCGCCTGGATCAGGCCGTCAATCTGCACCAGAGCCTGACGCAGGTCGGAGTTCCGATAGGTCGAAATCGCGCGGGCATAGCGTGCTGGCAGGCTGTGATCGGCAGCGGGAAAGCGGCGCGCGACCGTGTCCGGCCGCTCCAGAAAGCCGGACAGCTTTGCGCGCATCATGTCGTGGCGCAGCTGCAGTTCGGGCGGATCCTTGCGGTCCCAATAAGGGCTCGCCTTGGCAAGCGTCTCAAGGGCGGCGACACGGTCGGCCGGCATCGGGTGCGTCTGCATGTATGGGTCGATGTAGCGCGAATTGAACAACACTTCGTTGCTAAGGCGCTTGAACAGCTCGACCATGCCCTTCGGGGATTGACCGGTCGCATTAAGGAATTTGACGCCGGCGTGATCGGCCTGATCTTCCTGCGTACGCACATAGGCGAGCACCTGACGCATAATGGCCGCCTGGGGCGCCAGAATTGCGGCCATGCCGACGTCGCCGCCGCTCCCCGCGCGCGATGCTGCGACGGCAGCGCCGACTCCAGCCAGCAAGGCAACGATCCCGGCGGTTTGCGCCGATGCGAGTTGCTCTCTCAAGCGCTGCAGATGGCCCCCGGCGAGGTGCCCCGTTTCATGCGCGAATATGCCGATGACTTCGTTCGCCGTCTTGGCATCGAACAGCGCACCCGCATTGATGAAGATGTGGCGCCCATCCATGACGAAGGCATTGAACGACCGGTCGCTCAGAATGACGACCCGCACGTTCTGCTTGGCTAGGCCCGCCGCGCGCAAGATCGGCTGGGCGTAATCGCGCAAAAGCTGTTCGATCTCGGCATCGCGGATGATCGGCATGCCGCGCGTGGCGCTGTCCTGTGCGCGTGCGGGCGAAAGCGTGGGCCCGCCTCCCGTCATCGCGACTGCGACCGCCGCGATCATTGCGATCGCTGGCGTCGCGCGCCGCGTCCTGATAGGTGTGCCGTTCAAGGACATCCCCGAATTTCTGCCAGATTGGGCATGAACCTAGTGGCGTACTTTAGGGTGGTCAACGCGACTGACGATCACCACTGGTTCATGAAAGTGCAAGCAATCTGCGGAATACGGCAACAGCGGGGCAGGGCGAGTGCCACGGACCGGAACCGATGCTTGAGGCTGCAAAACAGCTATTGAAGCCGTCCAAACGCAGCGACGTGCCGCCGTTTATCGTCATGGACGTGATGGCCGCGGCGGCGCAATGCGAGGCACGGGGTGCCCACATCATTCACATGGAGGTAGGGCAGCCTGCGGCCCCGGCCCCGAAGACAGCGATCAAGGCTGCGCAGGCCGCGCTCGCCCAGGGCCGCCTTGGCTATACCGAATCCCTTGGCATTCCGTCGTTGCGGTCTCGCATCGCTCGTCATTACGGCGAGATGTACGACCTTGGCGTGGATCCCGCCCGCGTCGTGGTTACCACCGGATCTTCCGGCGCCTTTGTCCTCGCCTTCCTGGCATTGTTCGAACCCGGCGACCGCGTGGCATTGGCCAACCCCGGTTATCCGCCGTACCGGCACATCCTGTCCGCCCTTGGCTGCGAGCCGATCCTGATCGAAACATCGGCGGATACGCGTTGGGCGCTGTCCGCCAAAGCCTTGATCGCCGCGCATCAGCGTGCCCCGCTGAAAGGAGTTGTGATTGCCAGCCCCGCCAATCCGACCGGCACCATGGTGGACGCCGACGCGTTGAGCCGGCTGATAGCGGTCGCCGAAGCCGAGGGCATCCGGGTGATTTCCGATGAGATCTACCACGGCCTCGACTACGCCTTTGCCGCCGAAACGGCCGCGAATTCCTCCGATCGGGTCGTGGTGATCAACTCGTTCTCGAAATATTTCTGCATGACAGGATGGCGGGTCGGCTGGATGGTTGTCCCCGAAAATCTTGTCCGTCCGATTGATCGCCTGCAGGGCAATCTTGTGATTTCGGTCCCGACGCTCGCGCAGATCGCCGCGGAGGCCGCCTTCGAGGGGCGCGAAGAGATGCAAGCGGTCAAGCATGGTTACGAAGAGAACCGCCGTATCCTGACTCAAGGACTGCCGAAAGCGGGGCTCGACAAATTCCTGCCCGTCGACGGTGCGTTCTACCTTTATGCGGATATTTCCCGATTTTCCGATGACAGCCTCGACTTCGCCAAGCGCATGTTGAACGAAGCAGGAGTTGCGGCGACGCCCGGCATCGATTTCGATCCCGTGAACGGCAAACATTTTTTGCGCTTCTGCTACGCGGGCTCGGCAGACGAGATGCGCGAGGCGGTGGCAAGGCTCGGCAATTGGCTGAAAGGGTGATGCCAGTCATGCCCGGCCTTGCGCCGGGCATCCACGTCTTTGGTAGAATTCAAGACAGACGTGGAAGGTCGGGACAAGTCCGGCCATGACGTTTGAAGTCAAAATTCCACGTCCAATTCCACAACCTCATCCGGCTCGGCCTTTGCGGCCTCCGCGGATCAAGCCCGCGCATGACCTACCTAACGCTTGCACGTGTTCAGGAACGGCGGCTTTATCTGGCTTAGCGGCGGAATGCGCCCAAAATGGCGCGCATCCGTTCGGCACTCATGTTCTCTGAGGGCGTCGTGTTCCGTTCGTCCGCCAGCCGGGCTTCGCAATCGACGTAGTTAGAGGAGACGATCCTGCCGTTGCGGTTGTCGAAACGGCGTTCCTCGCAACGGCCTTTCTTGTCGGATTCGACCACGATGGACGCAACGCGATGAGCCGCTTCGCCTCCATGCGACGGCGATAAGGGGACGATCTTCGCTACGGCGTTCTTGGCCTGATGTTCGGCAGAGAAATACGAGCCGGTGGTCACAAAGACCGCCAGCAAAAGTATCCCGCCAATGGCCGCCGAAGCGACCAAAGCGCGCGTAACTTCGCCGGCCGTGAAGCTGCCCTTGGCGCGGCGGGGCTTGGGCGTTACTGAGCCGATCGTCATCAGGCGATCCGTAACATGGTCACTTTGAATGAAAATTTAACTCGCTTGGCTTGAAGGAGCCTGAAGGAATTGGTCGCAATTTGAATGGAACCTGCCCGCATCTTTCATTTCCGCCGGTGCGCACCTACATAGCTACACGTTCCACAAACCCCCGAGATCCAATGCTCGATTTTGCTTCGTCGTCCGATGTCGGGGACATCGGCGAGGTTGTGGCATCGCCCGCCTCGGATACCGAGATCCTCGACGCATATTCTCGCGCCGTTACCGCTGTGGCTGACACTGTCGGTCCCGCGGTCGTGCGCGTTGAGGTCCACAACGAGAAAGGCCGCCTGGGCGGCGTCGGCTCCGGCGTGATCATCGCGCCTGACGGTCTGGTGCTCACGAATTCTCACGTCGTCGAGGGTGCCAAGGAAGTTCGTTTGCAGGATGCCGACGGGCGCGTAATGGATGCGCGTCGCCTCGGCGTCGATCCTGACACCGACCTGGCGCTCCTGCGTGCGGGTTCGGCGCGCGATCTGCCCAGCGCGGTATTGGGAGACTCCAAGAGGCTCAAGCGCGGCCAGCTCGTGGTGGCGATCGGTAATCCGCTCGGGTTCGAATCGACCGTGACTGCAGGGGTGATATCGGCGCTCGGGCGTTCCCTGCGCTCGCGCACCGGCCGCCTGATCGAGGACGTGATCCAGACCGATGCCGCACTCAATCCCGGCAATTCCGGCGGGCCCCTCGTGTCTTCGCGCGGTGAAGTCATCGGCATCAACACCGCCGTGATCATGGGCGCACAAGGCATCTGCTTTGCGGTCGCAAGCAACACCGCGCAATTCGTACTGAGCGAACTGATCCAGCACGGTCGCGTGCGTCGCGCCTACATCGGCGTATCGGCCCAAACAACGGCAGTGCCCAGGCGATATGCGCGTTTGGCCGAGATCGAAAATTCGTCAGGTGCGATGATTACCGCGCTCGAGCCGAGCGGGCCCGCGGCGCTGGCCGGATTGATGAGTCTCGACACCATTGTGTCCGCCGATGGCGAACCCGTCACCGGCGTGGACGACCTTATCCGGCTCCTAAATGGCGAGCGGATCGGGCGGCCCGTCACAATCAATGTCTTGCGGCGAGGCGCGCTGCGCAGCTTCGAGGTGAAGCCGCTGGAGCGGCCGGCGGCGCGCGCCGCGTAAATCGAGACCGGGGACTACTGCGGTTTGGCCTGCTTACCCGGGCTCTTCCGGGCGGCCGGCTCGTAATTGCCCCCCGCCATGCACTTCTTGATGAACGCGTCCCGCTTGGCACCCTGCAATTTTTGGCTCTCGGCACCGACCTTGCATGTCTCCATTTTTTCCTCGGATGTCACGGCTGCGGCGGACGTCGCCACAAGCACAACGGGGACGAGGGCTATTGCCAATATTCGCAGCATCGTTGTCGGCTCCTTTTTGATCTCGAAGTGCAATAAAGGATAGCGCGGCCTCCGACAATGGCGCGCCGGTTACCGCAAGGCGGCGGCGATATTTCCGCCATCCACCGTGGTGACATTGGCGGTGGTTTTCAATTCAACCGCCTGGTGCAGGAAAGCCTGCGCAACATCCTCGGCCGTTACCTCACGCCGCAGCAGATTGCCGGCCATATATTCTTTTTCGCTGACCCCGCGCGCCTTGGCGCGCTGCGCGATAAAGTCCGCGGTGAGCAGGCCGGAACGGATGCGATCGGCATTCACGGCATTTGAGCGGATGCCGTCGGCTCCATAGTCGAGCGCGTACTGCCGCATCAGAAGCAATGTCGCTGCCTTCGGCAAACCATAGGGTCCGAATTCCGGCCCTGGGTTGACCGCCTGCTTCGAAATGTTGAACAGCAGGCAGCCTCCGATCCCTTGCATGAGCATGATGTTCACGGCCGTTTGCGCGACGTTCTGGTGAGCGAAAAAATTGAG
>DAISKM010000060.1:8136-11546 GCA_036820945.1 Pseudolabrys sp. | reverse complement strand
ACTTTGATGTGCCGCATGGCGCGCATCCGCACGATGTTGCGCCGTGTACCACACCGTCCCGTCGGGCGCCGGCGCAACATCGTGCGGATGCGCGCCATGCGGCACATCAAAGTAGCTCACCTGGGTCGCCTGCGCGGGCCGGACACCCAGCGTCACGACCGCAATCGTCACCACTACCAGTGGAACCATGTTGCTCTCCGGCAGTCAGATCTGAGGTTACTCCGCCGCTTCATGTCCGCGAGGCGCCATCCATCGCTCAGCGGCGGCATCATCAGTCGCTTTGGCATCGATCCAGGTCTTGTTGCCAGCCTTCTCGACTTGTTTCCAGAACGGGGCGCGCGTTTTCAGATAGTCCATGAGGAATTCGGCTGCGGCAAATGCCTTGTCACGATGGGACGATGCAGTCACAACCAGGACTATGTCTTCGCCAGGTACGATGCGTCCGTATCGATGAATCACGGTGACGCCCAGCAATGGCCACCGCTGCCCTGCTTCGCTCACGTGACGCTCGATCTCAGCCTCTGCCATACCGGGATAGTGCTCGAGCGTCAGCGCCGCGATCGGTTGAGCATCCTCGAGAGCCCGGCAGATGCCGGTGAAGGTCACAACTGCCCCGATATCGGTACGACCGCGTGTCAGCGCCGCCGCTTCCGCCGCGGCGTCGAAAGGTTCGCGCTGCAACCGCACAGTTCTTTTCATGCCCGTAATTTAACCCGCCGGCGGGACTGACGCTATCCACCCGTCATTGGGGGAAAAAACGCGATTTCACCGGCATCCTTAATGGCCGCGTCAGTGCGTACGTGGCGACGATCGATGGCGGCACGGATCACATGGGGCGTTTCAAAGGCATAGGCATACTCTTCGCCGCGGGAGGCGAGCCATGCCATCAGTTCACCGACGGTGTGTATCCCAGGTGGAACTTCAATGACTTCTTCGGGTTTGCCGATACGCTCCCGCACCCAAGCGAAATAACGCAGCCTCATACTCATTCATCAACCATGTACTGCAAGCCGGCGCGCATGTAGTCCCAACCGGTATAAAGAGTGAGGATTGCGGACAGCCAAAGCAGCAGAATTCCGATCTCGGTGACCACCGGCGGCGCGCCATGGACTATTGCCGAAACGGCACGATCACCGGCCTCACCCGCAATCAAGAAACCGACGGCAACCATCTGCCCGGTCGTTTTCCATTTTGCGAGGCGGGTTACCGGCACGCCAACGCGTAGCTCGGCAAGATATTCCCGCAAGCCCGATACGAGGATTTCACGACACAGAATGACCACCGCGGCGAGCAGACTCCAGCCGCGGATGGTTTCTTCGGCCGCCAACATCAGCAGGCACGACGCCACCAGCAATTTGTCCGCGATCGGATCGAGCATTCGGCCAAGCGAGGATTGTTGGCCCCAAGTGCGCGCGAGATATCCGTCGAGAATGTCTGTGACACCCGCCGATATGAAGACCGCGAGCGCAACCCATCGCAGCCACAGCGGCCCCTCGAAAATGCTCTGCCAAAACATCAATGCGACGACCACCGGAACCGCGGCAATGCGCGCATAGGTAAGCAGGTTTGGCAGCGCCAGCGGCCGCGCCGGCAGCGTCCGGGAACTCATGGCATTCATGCCGAAAAGGAACACCCCCGCCGCGGTCAGGTCAACCGGGCATAGTGACCAAATCCCCGCTGATTGTGACAGGTTATTGAATTGGTGGCTTCGGGAGGCGACTTTTGCCCGACTCCATCACGAAAGTCTGATCAAGCGAATACCAGTCGCCCGTCACATCAGCTGCGGGAGCTGCGCCGTCGTGCCGCACGTAGTCGCCGACGAGGGCGCGAGTCACGCCGAATTGCACGTCCGTCTCGAGTTTCTCATCGTCATTGACGTAGACCTGCGAGATCAAAGTTTTGAAGCCTTCCTTAAAAATCAAAAAATGCAGATGAGCGGGACGATAATTGTGACGCCCTGTGGCGCGCACCAGATCGCCGACCGGACCGTCGATCGGGATGGGGTAGCCTGCGGGCTTCACGCTGCGGAAGCCGAAATGACCTACCGCATCGGTCATGAATTTGCCACGCAAATTCATTGGCGCCTGCTTGGGATCCTGTTGCTCATAAAATCCTTCCGGAGAGGAGTGCCACACATCGACCTCCGCGCCGGCAATCGGCTTTCCGCTCTGGTCCTTGACGTGGCAATTGACGAACAGCGCGGGGCCGGGAGTCGGCGAGCGCACGATCGAACCGCCGTTTTCGGTTCGGGGTGAGTTCATGCGCCAGAACGGTCCAAGCAAGTTGGCAGTGGTTTCGGTCTGTCCGTTGTTGCCGTTGTTGAGGAGACAGATCAGTGTGGAGAACCCGAGCGACCCCGACATGAGCACCACTTCATTGTGTTTGTCGTCGGTCTTCTGCCCCAGCCTGGCGACGTACTGCACTGCCTTCTCGAACTCCTCTTCTGTAAGGTGCACATCGCGCGCGAACGCATGCAGATGCACCACCAGCGATGTAAGAATTTCCCGCAGCCGCGGAGGCTGCGTACTCTTGAAGGCTTCCGTCACCACCTTGGTGACATCTTCCTGGCGCTGAATAATCATTACTGCTTCCCGTTCATTGAGCCGCTGTGTCGTGGAAAAACTCATATATCTTTCGCGCGGTCTCCGCATTAATTCCGGGGACCTGGGCCAGATCGGGCAGGCTCGCCCGCTCGATCGCTTTCACAGTGCCAAAATGACGCAGCAAGGCCCGTTTGCGGGTCGGGCCAATTCCGGGAATTTCCTGCAATCCTGCTTCGCGAATGTCTTTCTTGCGGCGCACGCGATGAGATCCCACGGCAAAGCGGTGGGCCTCGTCCCGCAGTCGCTCGATGAAATAGAGCAAGGGATCGCGCGGCGGCAACTTGAACGGGTCCCGGCCGGGCGCGAAAAAGGTCTCGCGGCCGGCATTCCGATCCGGGCCTTTCGCAATCGCCACCAATGGCACATCCGTGACGCCAAGTGCGCTCAGCGTTTCCTGCGCGGTCTTGAGTTGGCCTTGACCTCCGTCGATCAGCACCAGATCCGGCCAGGGTTGATCGTCGTCGTCACCTCTGACGATATCGAGCGTACCGCCCGCAACAGGGCGCGGGCTCTCCTCGAGCAGTCGCTTGAACCGACGCTGAAGTACTTCTCGCAGCATTCCGTAGTCGTCACCCGGCGCGAGATCCGATGAGCGGATGTTGAATTTGCGATACTGATTCTTGCGGAAGCCCTCCGGGCCGGCCACGATCATCGCGCCGACCGCGTTGGTGCCGCTGATATGGCTGTTGTCGTAAACCTCGATGCGGCGCGGGGTGCGCGGCAAAGAGAGCGTCTCCGTCAGCGCGCCGAGCAGCCTCTGCTGTGAGGATGTTTCGGCGAGCTTGCGGGCCAGCGCCTCGCGCGCGT
>DAISKM010000060.1:0-8126 GCA_036820945.1 Pseudolabrys sp. | reverse complement strand
TCCTTGCGCTCGCCACGCGTTGGGACGCTGACTTCAACTTTGCGCCCGGACTTTGCTGTAAGCGCCTTTGCCAGCAAATCGCGTTCCTCAAAATCATGCGATACGAAAATGCAACGTGGGGGCGGCTTGTCGTCATAGAACTGCGCAAGGAATGCGCCCAGAACCTCGCTCGCGCCTATCGCACGGTCAGCTTTCGGAAAGTATGCGCGGTTGCCCCAGTTTTGCCCCGTGCGAAAGAAGAACACCTCGACGCATGAGAATCCACCGGCCTGATGCACAGCAAATACATCGGCCTCTTCGATGCTGCGGGGATTGATCCCCTGATGCGACTGAATTGCCGATAATGCCGCAAGCCGATCGCGATAAATCGCAGCTCGCTCGAAATCGAGAGCATTTGACGCTTTATCCATTTCCTCGGCCAGTTCCTTCTGCACCGACTGGCTCCGCCCGGAGAGAAACTCATTGGCCTCGGTCACCAGCTGGGTGTAGCCAGCAAAATCAATTTCTCCGGTACAAGGCGCCGAGCAGCGCTTGATCTGATGGAGCAGACACGGTCTCGTTCGGGCCTCGAAGTATGAATCCGAACAGGAGCGCAACAGGAATGCGCGTTCCAGCGCATTGATTGTTCGGTTGACCGACCCAGCCGAAGCGAATGGCCCATAGTAACGCCCGGGCCTCGTGCGAGCGCCGCGATGCTTCAGGATCTGCGGCGCCCAATGGTCGGAGGTGATCAGGATAAAGGGAAAAGACTTGTCGTCGCGTAACAGCACATTGAAGCGTGGCCGCAAACGCTTGATCAGGTTGGCTTCGAGCAGGAGCGCCTCGGTCTCGGTCTTGGTGGAAACAAACTCCAGCGTCGCGGTCGCCGCAATCATGCGCGAGATCCGGCTGTCGTGTCCGGTAGGCCTGGCATACGCCGTCACCCGCTTTTTGATGTTCTTGGCTTTTCCGACATAAAGCACGTCCTCTTGCGCATCGATCATGCGGTAAACGCCCGGAGCAGAGGGAGCCACCTTTGCGAACCGCAGGATCGCAGCACGCCCGGCTGCAAGCGTACCGGTGGGCCCGCTTTCAAGCTCGATTTCCGGCAGGGACGATTCCTCGTCTTCCTCGCGAAGTTCGCTTGCCGGATCGATGTCTTTGTTGATGCCGTTCATGGACACAAGATAGTGCGCGACTGACGTTTGCGCATGGTCTTATCCGACGGCAAATGCAAGACGAGCGCTATTCCACGACCTCATTGTCCGGCGTGCGCCAGGACAGATGCTGCCCGCCATCGACGGGAAGCGTGACCCCGGTGATAGTCTTCGCCTGCGCGAGATAGATGACGGCGGCCGCAATATCGTCCGGCGTGGGGCCCCGTTGAAGCGGCAGACTCTCAGCCTGCGCAGCAAACTGTATATCGGTCTGGCGCGCACTCGGCAGAGTCGGACCCGGCGCCACCGCGTTTACCCGAATCCGCGGCGCCAGCGCCTGGGCCAACGTGATCGTGGCTGTATGCAGCGCGGCCTTGCTCAAGGTGTAGGAGAAAAAGCGCGGAGTTGGCCTGAGAACACGCTGGTCAAGAATGTTCACGATCGAAGCATCAAGGCCGGCGGCCGCTTGCGCTGCAAAAGCTTGAGAAAGAAACAGCGGCGCGGCGAGGTTCACAGCGATGGCACGCTGGAAGCGAGCAGGCGAGAGCGTCTCGATGTCATCCGGCTCGAATTCGCCGGCATTGTTGACCAGGAGGGCCAAAGGTCCGAACGCCGCTGACGCTGGTATGATGCCGCGCACCGCCTCATGGTCGGCAAGGTCGGCCAGCACAATCCTTGCCCGCCCGCCGGCGCCGTTAATCGCCCCCGCCAACCTTTCGGCCTCGCGGGAATGGTGAGCATGCAGCACAACACCGTAGCCAGCCCGCGCGAGAGCGAGCGCGATAACGGCACCGATGCGCCGGCCTGCACCGGTGACAAGCGCAGTGCGAGGATTTTTTGCGACGTCGTCCGCCATTCCCAATGATCCGTGCGGGCCTCTTGTTGCCTACTTCGCTTCCGGCTTCACTGCGCCAGCCGCATGAGGCTTCGCTGCATAGTAAATGAGGCCTGACCTGGCATGGTAAACAAAAGCGAAGAAAAACACGTAAAAATAAGGGTTCTTTAGGGATGTCGGTTCCTCTCACCTGGCCGTTCACAAGCGCTTAACCTAAGACGGCCGATAAATTCCTCCACGAAAAAATTCAAGTTTCGCCAATGCATGGATGCATTTGTGCGCTTCTGCATCACGCGAACGAGCGGAGTAGAGTGGAGGACAAGATGAAAAAGAAGATGCTGGCGATCTCGGTGGCAGCTGTCGCAGCCGCGGGATCGGCCGCCGCCGCTGATCTCCCGCGTGGTCCCGCGCCTTATTACTACCCGCCTGCGTCAAGCATCTATAACTGGTCGGGTTTCTACGCCGGTCTCAATCTCGGCTACGAATGGGGCAAGGTCACAAGTAGCAGTTTCAACCCCGCTGGCATCGCCGGTGGTGGCCAGCTTGGGTACAACTGGCAGACTGGACAATTTGTGTTTGGCGCCGAAACAGACATCCAAGCCAGTGCAGCCGACGACACTTTCGCACCATGGAAATTTTCCAACCCCTGGTTTGGTACCCTGCGAGGTCGAGCAGGATACGCGATGAACAACATCCTGTTATTCGCCACCGCCGGTCTCGCCTACGGCAATCTCAAAGCCGAAGCCTTCGGCGTCGATGAAAACAAGACTCTTTTTGGTTGGACTGCGGGGCTTGGAATGGAAGTCGGCTTCACGCCAAATTGGTCGGCCAAGGTTGAGTACTTGTACATGGACCTCGGCAGCCGTTTCTATACGGTCACCGGCACCGACAATGGATTGCAGGCAAGTTACCTGCGCTTTGGCGTGAACTATCACTTCTGACTTGGCTGCGACGCGCTACAAAAAACCCCGGCGTCGTGTCCGGGGTTTTTGAGAATGCGCAGTGTCTTTGACTTCTCGCGCTGCCGATAGCGCTCGTCAGTTCGCAGCAGGACAGAAGCATCGCCGCTGCAGCCAAGCTACGCACTTCAAAGGAACCTTCGCACAGTGCTCTGTGCGATCCTTATCCGGTCACGACCAGATTTACGGCTTTTGGACCTTTGCCTTTTTTGTCCGGCTCGACATCGAAGCTGATCCGTTGTCCCTCATTCAATCCTTTTAGACCGGCTTGCTCGACCGCCGTGATATGAACGAACACGTCGCGCCCACCGTCGTCGGGTTTAATGAAGCCGTAGCCTCGTTCGCCGTTAAAGAATTTCACCACGCCCGTCTGCGCCATCGGGAAACTCCTTTTCCCCAACTGCTCCGCCGCCGGCCCCACGCACGGCGGCTCGGCCGGACATTCACAATCGGGGAAAGCGTCAGCCGAGAACGGCCTCAGTCACTCCGCCGGCCCCCACAGGAGGCGGAACGTCACTGCCAATGTTTGAACTACACACCAACTGCGGGGCTGTGGAAAGAGGTTACGGAGCCGCCGCGACCGGGAGGACTGCCCGCAAGCCAGTCGAGCCGAAAGCCACCCTTGCCTGTGCGGCCCAGAATGGTGCTCAAAGCCGGTAACAGGGCCGAAAGCTCGTTTTCCAGTGTCCACGGCGGATTGACTATGACCAATCCGGCGCCGTTGAGCCGATTTTGGTCACTCGGCGGCCCAACGAGAAGCTCGGCGCGGAGCGCCCTGATCTCCAGCCGGCGCACTTGCTTGGCAAAGGCGTCCGCCTCCCGCCGACCTTTTATCGGGTACCAGAGGATGTAAATGCCGGTTGCCCACTTACGGTGCGCGGCAGCTAACCCGCTGGCAAGACGCGAAAAATCATTGTCGACCTCGAATGACGGATCGACCAGCACCAGGCCGCGCCTCTCCTTTGGGGGCACGTAGGCATTCATAGCAGTCCAGCCATCGATACGCAGCGTCTTGATGCGTGCATCGCCCTGCAAATTGCGGCTCAACGACGACGATGCCTTGGGCTCAAGCTCGCAGGCGATCAACCGGTCCTGCGCACGCAGCCAGGCCCGCGCGAGCGCGGGCGACCCTGGATACACGCGCAGCCGATCCCTGTCGTTCAGCGCGCGGACCACCTCAAGGTAGGGCGAAAGCAGAGCTGCAGTTGCTTCCGGGATTTTGGCAGCCAAGAGCTTGCCGATGCCGTCCTGCCATTCGCCCCCGCGTAACGCCTTCTCGCCGGCGAGGTCGTACAGCCCCGACCCGGCATGCGTGTCGATCACGCGAAACGCCGCTGGCTTGTCGCGCAGATAGTGCAGAACGCGGCAAAGCACTGCATGCTTGAGAACGTCGGCAAAATTGCCGGCATGAAAGTCATGCTGATAGTTCACGAACAGTCCCCTCAGCTTCAAGGAAGCTCGTCAACCTCCGCGCACCGCTGGCATTCTGGCCTTGTCGACATGGCAGGCATTTCGCCGCACGTTCGTGCAATCGTGAAAAGAAAGATCTCTCCCGAGACAAATGCGCACCTCGGTGAGCCATTTTCGATCGCAGGAAATCGACAGGGCGGAGCGTGAGAGGCCGGGGTTGGCCCTGACAAACGAATCGGCCACCTCCGCGGGTGTCACTTCAATCGGTCTGCCGAGTTCGAGATACTCTGGCGGGATGTTAATCCGCTCGCGCGCCTTTCGCACATTTTCGAAATAAGCGCGGGCTGACAGACCCGAGCAAGTCCCATGCTGGTCCCACTCGTGAAACACCAGCCGGGGACTTGGCATCAGGTCGAGCATGCTTTCGACGATTAGGCGGTTGAGTCGTGGCGGCGGCACCATGCAGTAGGACGGGAAGCCCCGTTCATATTGCGGCCAGAGTCCATGCACCACGAACGAATAAGGGCGGCCACTGCATTGACGATCCGGCATTCGATCGGGAGTGCGGTCCTGTCTGGCTTCGCAGTAAGATGGCGACCACGACAGTGCGAGCACATAATAATCGAATTGGCCCGGCACACCTTGCCGACGCTCCTGTGCCAGCGCAGTCGCAAAGATCAGCGTGAAGCTGAGCGCCGCCAGGACGCAGTGCTTCAGCCGGAACCAACGACGAGTCATCGACGCGTCGGTCCAACGACTGAGAACAAATCGGAAATTGATTTCGCTCAACGGTTCCGTCAGAAACGCACCGAACTTTGAGAACAGCCTAAGAACAAAGCGGGCCAAAACGTGATCGTTGGCGCTTACTCGTTTAGGGACGCGCCATCTTGCACGCCGGATTATAGGCCCAGTTGCGGTCGAGTCCGACCACGCACCACTCAACGCCCCAGAACATGCCGATGATGTTGGTGTCCTCGCCGATCGAATAATTCACTGTGTGGTTGCGTCCATCGCTCACCGTCGCAACCGCAGTACAGAAGCGACGCGGGATCGTCTCTGGTGCCCAGGGTCGGTACGCGATTTCCCGCACGCGGTCGAACCCAAGAATCTGCAGGTCCGAGTTCCAGAACCGGCCTTCTTTCTGGGCAAAGCGTTGAGCGATCGTACCCAAAGCGGCCTCACATGGCGGCAACACACCGTCATACCGCGGGCCGATCAGATAGATACTTTTTTCCAGCCATCCCGCCGCGCTAGCTGGCGCGACCGCGCCCAGCGCAACGAAAGCACAAACCGCAAGCGACCCAAGCCAACGAGATCCACTAGTCATGAGAAGCTCCCCAAGCCACGCGCCAGCCTAGCACAGCTCTAGCCTCGCTTGCTTGTATCATAATTTTCTGCCGTCCGCGCCATAGGTGGCCGGCAAAGGACTGTTATCCCATCGGCTTTTTCCAATCGCCCAATGCCGCCTGGACCAGAGCGAGTGCCGCAACCGCCGCGGTATCCGCGCGCAGGATGCGGGGGCCCAAGGCAATCGGTACCACCTTTGGACGATTGAGCAGGGCTGACCGTTCCTCATCGGAGAAACCTCCCTCCGGGCCGATCAAAACGGCAAGTGGGGTTCCCGGAGCGGCGCGCATGGCTTGTAAAACCGCGATCGGATCCTTCACCTCTGCGGTTTCATCGCAGAAAATGAACAGGCGATCGCCTTTGGGGACGATCCGATCAAACGATAGCGGATCTGCGACCCGCGGGACTGACAGAACGCCGCACTGCTCTGCAGCCTCGATGACGTTCGCGCGCATGCGGTCGAGATTAATCCGTGTGACCTGGGTGTGCCGGGTGATAATCGGCTGCAGGAGGGACGCCCCCATCTCCACGGCCTTTTGCACCATGTAGTCGAGGCGCGCGTGCTTCAGTGGCGCGAACAGGAAATGCAGGTCCTCCGGGTGAGGCTGCGCACGAAGCCGTGTTCGGATCGTCGCGAGCATAGTCCGCTTTCCGGGCGAGGTGAGGCTCGCCCGCCATTCGCCATCACGGCCATTGAAAAGGAGCAACCCGTCATCTGGTCCCAGCCGCAATACGTTCTTGAGATAGTTTGTCTGGTTCCGGTCGAGTTCGACCTCGCCGCCTTGGCTGAGCGGTGTTTCAACAAAAAGACGAGGGGTACGAAAATCGTAACGCGGCATGGGTCAAATTGTACCAGGCCTCAGCCGGCATCCGTTTACGCCTTGGGGGAAGCCTTCGCGAGGCCCCTCGCCAAACATCCCCAACTGCCGCCTTCCCGACGCATTCGGGTTGTTATTAGCCCCTTCCAGAGCGGTATAATGGCAATTGCCAGGAGGGGTCGGTTTCATGAGATTGCGACAAGCAATATTGAGCCTCTGCATGGTGCCACTTGTCGCCACGGCAGCGAGGGCGCAGGCGCAGCCGCCGTCGCCCCAGGAGATGCCGCCCTGCGTGCAGGAGTTTTTCAGGCTGCGCGAGGACGCTGAAAAGAAAGCCGTAGCAATCAAAGCAGCGAACGAGCGCAAGGCATCGCCAAAGGAGGCATGCCAGTTGTTCGGCGCCCTCGCGGCCGCGCAGTCCAAGATGCTCAAATTTGCCAACGAAAACAGCGCCTGGTGCGGCATTCCTCCGCAGGTCGCCGAGCAGCTCAAGCTTGCCGAGGCGAAGGTATCCGAGATCCGCACCAAAGTATGTCAGGCGGCGGCAGCGCCTGCCCGACCGCAGGGGCCCAGCCTGAGCGATGCACTCACCAGTCCCATCCCGGATTCCAATAACACAAAGACAGGGCGCGGTACCTTCGACACCCTGACCGGCAACCCGCTCGGCAACCGATGAGCGACAGCGCCGGACGCGTCTCCGATGCGACCGGAAACTGGGTCGACGTTCTCGCGCCGCCGGTCAGCCGTCCTTACTTGCGACTCGCTCGTCTCGACCGGCCGATCGGTTCCTGGCTGCTGCTCATGCCGTGCTGGTGGTCAGTTGGTCTTGCCGGGATGCACGAGGGCCGACTTCCGAACCATTGGCATATTGTCCTGTTCTTTATCGGCGCATTTGCAATGCGCGGCGCAGGCTGCACCTGGAACGATTTGGTCGACCGCAATCTTGATGGCCTGGTCGAGCGCACTCGCTCCCGGCCAATCCCCTCGAAGCAGGTTACGATCGCGCAGGCGACAGTCTTTATGATTGCGCAAGCGCTGGTCGGTCTGTTGGTGCTGATCCAGTTCAATCGCTTTACGGTGATCACCGGCATCGCCTCGCTGCTGGTGGTTTCCGTCTATCCGTTCATGAAGCGCATCACGTATTGGCCGCAAATTTTTCTCGGCCTCGCCTTCTCGTGGGGCGCGCTGATGGGCTGGCCCGCCGAGTTCGGGCGTCTCGATTGGCCGGCGCTCGTGCTCTACGCGGGATCGATCTGCTGGGTAATCGGATATGACACCATCTACGCCCACCAGGATCGCGAGGACGATCTGTTGATCGGAATCAAATCGACTGCGCTATTGTTCGGCGAGCGCACGCCATCGATGCTTGCGGGATTTTACGCAGCCGCGGTGGTCCTGATCGCGGTTGCCGGCTTCATGGCCGGGGGCGGAATTGTCTTCGCGCTTGGCATCATCGCCTTCGCCGCGCATCTGGCTTGGCAAGTGATGCGGCTCGATATTGATGATCCGGCACACTGCCTGATGTTGTTCAAATCCAATCGCGATGTGGGGCTGATCTTGTTCGCCGCGATGCTGATCGATGCAGCAATTTAGCGGGGTACCAGCGAGCACGTCATGTCAT
>DAISKM010000059.1:3236-11567 GCA_036820945.1 Pseudolabrys sp. | reverse complement strand
TGCCTATGTCATCCAGGTCGTCGACATTCGCATCCGACGCGCCGATTTGCCCGAACAAAACAGCCAAGCCGTGTATCAGCGCATGCAAACCGAGCGGCAGCGCGAAGCCGCAGAGTTCCGCGCCCAGGGTGCGCAGCGCGCGCAAGAGATCCGCTCGCGTGCCGATCGCGAAGTCACCGTGCTGGTTGCGGAGGCGACTTCAAAAGCGGAACAGATTCGCGGCGAGGGCGATGCGACGCGAAACCAGATCTTTGCCGATGCCTTCAACCAGGATCAGGATTTCTTCGCGTTCTACCGTTCAATGCAGGCTTACGAACAAGGTCTGAAAAGCAACGACACGCGAATGCTGCTCACGCCCGATTCGAGTTTTTTCCGTTATTTCGGCGATCCTTCGGGCAAGTTGCGGGAAAGGAAACCGCCACCGTCTGCCCAGGCACCCACCCGATAGCAAACGCGCGAGTCGCATGTCCGACTTTCTGGCCGCGCTCGGATTGGTGTTTGTCATCGAAGGCATGATCTTCGCAGCGTTTCCGGAGGCCGCCAAACGGGCCATGACCAGCGTACTGGAAACGCCGGACGTCTCGGTCCGGCTGATCGGAATTGGTTCTGCGCTCGTCGGACTGATTATTGTCTGGCTTGCCAGAGGATGAAGTATTGGGCTTTCCGTGGTATTGATCGAGATGCCCTTGAAACGCCTCGAAGTCGGGGCCAGTCTCACTGAAAGCTTACCCCTAGGAGAATCGACGCCAATGGGCGCACACTTTTTCCGCTCCCGAACCTCGGCCGGCCGCGCCGGCTTGGCAATTTTAACTGCTGCTGCCATGGCTTGGCCGGCTCTGACCGGTCCGGCCGCGGCCCGTGGACCGGACGGCATCGCGGACGTGGCCGAACAGGTCATAGACGCCGTGGTCAATGTGTCGACCAAGCAATCCGTCGATTTGCGCAATGGCGCGATGCCTCAATTGCCGCCAGGTTCGCCATTCGAGGAGTTTTTTGAAGAATTCTTCAAGAATCGGCGTGGCCAGCCGGGGCAGAAGGGCGAAAACAACCAGAACGGGCAGAACAATCCGTCGCCGGTGCCGCGGCGCGTCAACTCGCTGGGTTCCGGCTTCATTGTCGACCCGGCCGGCCTGGTGGTGACCAATAACCACGTGATCGCCGATGCCGACGAGGTCAACGTCATCTTGAACGATGGATCAACGCTGAAGGCCGAGGTTGTCGGCCGCGATCAGAGGACCGATCTCGCGCTCCTCAGGGTGAAGCCGACCAAGCCGCTCAAGGCGGTGAAGTTCGGGGACAGCGACAAGTTGCGGCTGGGCGAATGGGTAATCGCGATCGGCAATCCGTTCAGCCTTGGCGGGTCGGTCACCGCCGGGATCGTCTCGGCCCGCAATCGGGACATTCAGTCCGGCCCCTACGACAACTACATCCAGACCGACGCCGCCATCAATCGCGGCAATTCGGGAGGGCCATTGTTCAATCTCAACGGCGAAGTGATCGGCGTAAATACGGCGATCATCTCGCCGTCAGGCGGCTCGATCGGCATCGGCTTTGCCGTCCCGTCAAAGACGGCACTGCCGGTAATCGACCAGTTGCGTGAGTTCAGGGAAGTGCGCCGCGGCTGGCTCGGCGTGCGCATCCAGCAGGTGAGCGATGAAATCGCGGAGAGCCTCAGCGTCAAGCCGGCACGCGGCGCCCTCGTTGCCGGCATCGACGAAAAGGGACCGGCCAAGCCCGCCGGCATCGAGCCGGGCGACGTCATCGTCAAATTCGACGGCAAGGACGTGAAAGAAATGCGCGACCTGCCCAAAATCGTTGCCGACACGCCGGTCGGCAAGGATGTCGAGGTGGTGGTCATCCGCAAGGGCAAGGAAGAGACAAAGTCCGTCAAGCTCGGCCGCCTTGAGGACGAGAAGAAGCAAGCGGCGCTCACCGACAAGAAGGATTCGACGCCGGAGGAAAAGCCCGTCGTCAAGAAGGCGCTTGGATTGGATCTTGCGAACCTCACCGATGAGCTGCGCAAGAAGCACAACATCAAGGACAAAGTGAAAGGCGTGCTGATTACGGGAGTCGATCCGAATTCCGCGGCGGCGGAGAAACGTCTTGCGCCCGGAATGGTGATCGCCGAAGTCCAGCAGCAACCGGTGACGAGCGCAACGGAGCTTCAACAGCGGATCGATAAACTTAAGAAGGATGGAAAGAAGGCCGCTGTGCTGCTCGTCGTCTCGCCTGATGGAGATCCGAGCTTCGTGGCGCTGAGCTTGCAGTAATCAGCCTGTCAGCGTCCTACGCGCTCACGAATTCCTTCTCGTGGTAGCCTTGCACGTAGAGCAGGGCGGTCAGATCGCCGTGGTCGATCCGCGCGGGCGCGGCCGCGGCAATCTTCGGCTTGGCGCGGTAGGCAACGCCGAGGCCCGCTTCCAGAATCATGTCGAGATCATTTGCGCCGTCGCCTGCGACGAGCGTCTCGTCCTTGCTCAGTTTTAGGCGCGCACGCAGCGACACCAAGGTGGCCCGCTTGGCATCGCGACCGAAGATCGGCTCCACCACGGTGCCTGCCAGTTTGTCGCCTTCAAGCGCCAGCGTGTTGGCTTGAGTTTCATCGAAGCCGATCATGGCGGCGATCCGGTCCGTGAACAATGTGAAGCCGCCCGACACCAGGCACGTGAAGGCGCCATGCGCGCGCATAGTGGCCACAAGTGTGCGGCCGCCGGGCGTCAGCCTGATGTGCTGATCGATGACTTCGTCAATGACCTTGGCAGGCAGGCCTTTCAGCAGGGCCACGCGCTCCCGCAAGGCCGGCTCGAACGCGATGTCGCCTCGCATGGCGCGTTCGGTAATCGCCGCGACGTGATCCTTGAGGCCGACGTACGCCGCCAGTTCATCGATGCATTCCTGGCCGATCATGGTGGAATCCATGTCGGCCAAAAAAAGCTTCTTGCGCCGGGTACCTGCAGGTTGGACCACTGCGTCAATGCCGTTGCCGAGATTGCGCAGCTGGCCGGCGAGTGCGCGTTGGTCTACGGCTTTTTCCGCGCTAAAGGGGATGTCGGTCGCTGACGGGCCGAGCCGATGCGGCACGCCCGCGCCAGGCAAGACGTTGCGCGCCCGCTCGAGTAACGAAGAGTCCAGTCTTGCTGAGTCGCTGATCAGAGTTGCAACATGAGTCATGCGATGCACGCTGCCAATCGAGCGGTGTTTATTGCAGGGCCGACTGCCAGCGGCAAGTCGGCCCTTGCACTTGAACTCGCGCAGCGCATTGACGGCGTCATTATCAACGCCGATTCAATGCAGGTGTATCGCGATTTGCGGATCATCACCGCGCGTCCTGCATCCGAAGAGGAGACGCGGGTCGTGCATCGTCTCTACGGGCATGTGGATGCAGCCGAGAACTATTCCGTCGGGCGCTGGTGCCGCGACGCCGAAGAAGCTCTCAACAGCGCTGCCGGTCAAGGCCGCGTCCCGATTTTGGTCGGCGGCACTGGGCTTTATTTCAAGGCCCTGACGGCGGGCCTCGCTGCCGTGCCCCCGATCCCGGCCGACATTCGTGCTGAAGTCCGGAGCCGACTGCAGCGCCAGGGTGCGCCCGCCCTGCACGCAGAACTGATGACGCTCGACCCCGCGACCGCGCAACGTGTGACGGCGAATGACCGCTCGCGCATTTCACGCGCGCTCGAAGTCGTGCTGGCGACCGGGCGCGCACTGTCGGACTGGCATCGCGAGGGCCTGCCGCCGATCCTCGATGCCAACCGCAGCGCAAAAGTTTTTCTGGTCTGCGACCGCAACGAGCTGGTGCGCCGCATCGAGAGCCGCTTTGCTGCTATGCTGAAGGCGGGCGCGCTGGAGGAAGTCCGCCGGTTGGCTGCGCGCAACCTCGATGCTTCGCTGCCGGCCATGAAGGCGCATGGGGTGCCCTGGTTGGTTCGGCATCTCAAGGGCGACATCGCGCTCAAGGAGGCGGAAGCCGGTGCTGTCATGGACACGCGCCGCTACGCGAAGCGCCAGCTCACCTGGTTCCGCAACCAGATGAAGGATTGGTCCTGGGAAACGTCAAAAAATGCCGTTTCGTCGCTAGAAAACCAGCTTTCCCGACTGAAATGATGCGGATTTATCCTTGACCGGGTACCGGACAGCCCCTATAACCCGCGCAATGAAAATTCAGATGATATCCATGTTACGCAATATTATTACTTTTGTAGTAGGAATTCGGACGCGGGCGCGGCTCTAGCTGGAGCCGCAGGCGGCGTCCGAACATGGCCCGTTTCGGGCCTTTTTTATTGCTGCAGGCGGGATGACGACGAAAGGGCATGACATGACACGCGAAATGACCGGCGCTGAAATGGTGATCCAGGCGCTTGCCGATCAGAACGTCGAACACGTGTTCGGCTATCCGGGCGGCGCGGTGCTTCCGATCTACGACGCCATCTTCTCGCAGAACCAGGTGCGTCACATCCTTGTGCGGCACGAGCAGGGCGCCGTGCACGCGGCGGAAGGCTATGCCCGTTCGACAGGCAAAGTTGGTTGCGTGCTCGTGACGTCCGGCCCAGGGGCCACAAACGCGGTGACCGGGCTGACCGACGCGCTGTGCGATTCAGTTCCGATCGTCTGCATCACCGGGCAGGTGCCGACGCACCTGATCGGCAATGATGCGTTCCAGGAATGCGACACCGTCGGCATCACCCGGCCGTGTACAAAATACAATTATCTCGTGAAGCGTATCGAGGATCTGCCGCGCGTCTTACACGAGGCGTTTCACATAGCATCCAGCGGCCGGCCGGGGCCTGTCGTCGTCGATATTCCCAAAGACATCCAGTTTGCCCGAGGGGTCTACTCAAAGCCAAAGGATTTTCCGCACACCGGCTACAAGCCCAGGCTCAAGGGCGAAATGGACAAGATCAAGCAGGCGATCGATCTGATGGCGCACGCCAAGCGTCCGCTGTTCTATACGGGTGGCGGCGTGATCAATTCCGGTCGGGCGGCTTGCGACCTGCTGCGCGAACTCGTCAAGCTCACAGGCTTTCCGATTACATCGACGCTGATGGGACTCGGTGCATTTCCGGCGGCCGATCCAAAATGGATCGGCATGTTGGGCATGCACGGCACGCTCGAAGCCAACATGTCGATGCATGATTGCGACGTGATGATCTGCATCGGCGCGCGCTTTGACGATCGGATCACTGGCCGGCTCGACGCGTTTTCGCCTGGGTCGAAGAAAATCCATGTCGACATCGACCCTTCGTCCATCAATAAGAATGTCAAAGCGGATGTACCGATCATCGGCGATTGCGCGCACGTTCTTGAGGACCTGGTGCGCCTATGGCGTACCAATGCAATCCATCCCGACAAGAAATCGTTGCAGGCATGGTGGGCGCAGATCGACAAATGGCGCGCGCGCAAGTCACTGGCGTACCGGTCGTCGAACGAGGTCATCAAGCCACAATACGCCATCCAGCGTCTTTACGAGCTGACCAAGGACAAGGACGTCTACATCACCACCGAGGTTGGTCAGCATCAGATGTGGGCGGCGCAGTTCTACAGGTTCCAGGAGCCCAATCGCTGGATGACATCCGGTGGTCTGGGCACGATGGGTTATGGCCTGCCTGCCTCCGTGGGCGTGCAGCTTGCCCATCCGAATTCGCTGGTGATCGATATCGCCGGCGAAGCTTCCGTGCTCATGACGATGCAGGAGCTTTCGACCGCGGTCCAATACCGTTTGCCAATCAAGATTTTCATCCTGAACAACAACTACATGGGCATGGTGCGGCAGTGGCAGGAATTGCTGCACGGCGGGCGATACGCCGAAAGCTACAGCGAAGCATTGCCCGATTTCGTCAAGCTTGCGGAGGCCTATCACGCGCACGGGATTCGTTGCGTTAAGCCGGGCGATCTCGACCGCGCGATCAAGGAGATGATCGAGGTCGACAAGCCGGTGTTGTTCGACTGCGTGGTTGATCCCAAGGAAAACTGCTTCCCGATGATTCCGTCGGGACGCGCGCATAACGAGATGTTGCTCGGTGATGCTGTCGTTTGCGAGGAAGAGGCGACCACCGAGGAAGGCAAGGTGATGGTGTGATGAACGCTCCCACGACAAGCCACTATCCGGCCGCGCCGACGGCGCAGAAGCCTGAGACGCACACGCTCTCGGTATTGGTCGACAACGAGCCGGGCGTGCTAGCGCGCGTCATCGGGCTGTTCTCGGGACGCGGATACAATATCGAGTCCTTGACGGTGTCCGAGACCGAGCACCGGCAGCACCTTTCGCTGATCACGATTGTCACCACCGGAACACCGATGGTGATCGAGCAGATCAAGAACCAGCTCGATCGCCTCGTCCCGGTGCATCATGTCGTCGATATGACGCTGGCGGGCAACGCCATCGAACGTGAACTCGCGATGGTCAAGGTCAAGGGCAAGGGGGAAAACCGGGTGGAAGCCCTGCGGCTGGCCGATGCGTTTCGCGCCCGCGTGATCGATGCCACCACCGAAAGCTTTGTGTTTGAAATCACCGGAGCTACCGACAAGATCGAGCAGTTCGTCAGCTTGATGCTGCCGCTCGGACTCGTTGAGGTTTCCCGCACAGGAATAGCGGCCATCATGCGCGGGCCGGAAGGGATGTAGCGATGGGTCTCACCATCCTGGCGATCCCGTTGATCATCCTCGGGGTGTTCATCAAGCCTTACTCGACGGAAAACGCCCGATGTATGAGCATTAACGTCGGCGGCGCGCGGGCCTACTGCTTCGAGCAGGGCTCCAATATGCCCGAGATCATCAAGTACGGCAGCGTCCTCGCCGGCTTTGCCTTGCTGTACGCCGGCAGACTGCAGATCAAGCGTCAGCGCGACCGAATGTGAGCTATTTCGTCATGCCGGCCTTGTGCCGGGCATCCACGTCTTGCTATCGACACGGCACTAAACAAAGACGTGGATGGCCGGGACAGGCCCGGCCATGACGATTGAGGAAAGTGGCCGGGCAACGGGCCCAAATTGGGGTTAAGTATCATGCGTGTTTATTATGATCGCGACGCCGACCTGAACCTGATCAAGGGCAAGAAGGTCGCCATCATCGGCTATGGAAGTCAGGGCCATGCTCACGCGCTCAACTTGCGCGACAGCGGCGTCAAGGAGGTGGCGGTTGCGTTGCGCAAAACCTCCGCCGGCGTGAAGAAGGCCGAGGCAGAGAAGTTCAAGGTGATGGAAGTCGCCGACGCTGCCAAATGGGCCGACGTCATGATGATGCTGACGCCCGACGAGTTGCAGGCCGACATTTATCGCGACCACCTCGCGAAGAACATGAAAGATGGCGCCGCGCTGATGTTCGCGCACGGCCTTAACGTGCATTTCAATCTGATCGAGCCACGCGCCGATCTTGATGTGCTGATGATCGCACCCAAAGGGCCCGGCCACACCGTGCGATCGGAATATCAGCGCGGAGCCGGGGTACCGTGCCTGGTGGCGATCCACCAGGATGCTTCGGGCAACGCTCATGACCTCGGTCTTTCCTATGCGTCGGCGATCGGCGGCGGCCGCGCCGGCATCATCGAGACAACGTTCAAGGAAGAATGCGAGACCGACCTGTTCGGCGAACAAACCGTGTTGTGTGGCGGCCTCGTCGAGTTGATGAAGGCGGGCTACGAGACGCTGGTCGAGGCCGGCTACGCGCCGGAGATGGCCTATTTCGAATGCGTCCACGAAGTGAAGCTGATCGTCGACCTGATTTACGAAGGCGGCATCGCCAACATGAACTATTCGGTATCGAACACCGCTGAGTATGGAGAGTATGTTTCCGGCCCGCGGGTAATCACGCCGGAGGTGAAGGCCGAGATGAAGCGCGTGCTCGCCGATATCCAGTCCGGCCGTTTCACCAAGGACTGGATGCTGGAGAACAAGGTCAACCAGACCTCATTCAAGGCGACGCGCGCCAAGCTTGCCGAACATCCGATCGAGCAGGTTGGCGCCAAGCTGCGCGACATGATGCCGTGGATCAAGCAGCGGGCTTTGGTGGACAGAAGCAAGAACTGATCACGCAGTAGTCGTGCCCAGGCTTGTCCCGGCCATGACGTTTAGTGAGACACACTGCTGACTCAAGTGAGATCGCCGACACGGCGATGACATTGTTATCTCTTTGCGGTTTGCTCCAGCAGCCACCTCGCCACCGTATCCGGGGTTTCCTGACCTTTTGAGGCTCGGGCATTCGCTTCCCGCATCGTCGCAACGTCAATTGATCCGAGCAGGGGATTGAGAGCAGTCGTCAACCTGGCGTCACCCGCGCGCTTGGGCGAAATCAGCAGGATCGCATCGTACGACGGGATGACGTGTTTGACATCGTCGAGCA
>DAISKM010000059.1:0-3136 GCA_036820945.1 Pseudolabrys sp. | reverse complement strand
GAAATCAGCAGGATCGCATCGTACGACGGGATGACGTGTTTGACATCGTCGAGCACTGCAAGCCCATAGGTCGCAATCTGACCATCGCTGGTGTAGGCCGCGACGACATCGACCTCGCCATTGGCCGCGGCCTTGTACATGAATTCTGGTTGCATCTGTCGTTGCGAACGGAATTTCAGCCCATAGGCGGCGCTTAAAGCGGACCATTCGGGACGAGCGAAAATCTCATAGTCGCCGGCAACGGCAAGTTCACCGGCGTGCGCGGCGAGATCGCTGATCGTGCGGATATTCATCGCCTCGCTCTTTTTCCGATCCATTGCCAGGGCATAGGCGTTCTCGAAGCCGAGCGAGCCCAGCATCCGGATGCCGTGGGTCGTTGTGAGCCATTGCGAAAGCTCGGCCAGCAATTGGTCGCGTTGCGGCGCATCCTTGCGCTGCATGCGATTGACCCAAAGCGTGCCGGAGTAGTCGACCGCGACGTCGACGTCACCGGACGCGAGCGCGTCGAACAGAACGTTGGAGCCAAGCCCGGGCCGCCGCTCGGCGGAGAGGCCGGCGGATTCAAGACGCTGCTTGATCAACGCTGCCAGAACATATTGTTCGGTGAACGTCTTGGCGCCGATGGAATACTCGGCGCGTGACTGTGCGAGACCTGGCAACAGTGCAGCCACTATCAACGCGGCGAGCCCGGCAGATCCCATCAGCGTGCGCGCGGTGCTGCGCCGCGCGACGCCGGACTGCACGAGCGCAAGCAGCTGATCGACCGCAAGCGCCAACAGCGCAGCGGCGATGCAGCCAAAGATGACGAACACCCAATTCTGCGTCTGCAAGCCGCTGAATATGTAGTTGCCGAGACTCGTTTGACCGATCGGTGTGGCTAGCGTGGCCGTGCCTATCACCCATACGGCGGAAGTTCTGATGCCAGCCATGATCACCGGCAACGCCAACGGCAGCTCGATGTCGCGCAAGAGTTGCCATTTCCGCATCCCGATCACTCGTGCCGCCTCGCTCAGGCGAGCATCGACGCCATTCAGGCCGGTCACGGTGTTGCGCAGCACCGGGAGCATCGAATAAAGCGCCAGCGCCAGGACCGCCGGAAGAAAGCCAAGCGCCGAGAATCCCTTGCCCAAGGCCTGCTCGGAAACGGCGGCGAGCGCCAGCAACAGGGGATAGAACAAGGCCAGCAGTGCCAGGCCGGGGATCGTCTGAACTACGCTTGCCAGACCCAGCAGGATGCCGCGCAAGACGGGCCGGCGCCTGGACGCGATGGCAACCGGAAGGCTGATGCCAAGCCCAAGGGCCAGGGCCGTCAGGCTAACCAGCACATGGCTGCCGAGATAATCGGGCAGCCGAGCCCAGGCATCGGCGAGGCGGGCGTCGAGGACCATGCCTGGCAATGATGGCATGCGAAGCTATGGAGCGGGAACCGGGCCTAGGGGCGGGTCCCGCCCATCTCTTTGGGTTAACATCAAAAAAGCCGACTGCCCGGCCAGCGGCAGCTTGCATTGGCGGTTTTATTACAGTCTTATGACGCTAGGGCCATGCGCTGGGGGAGTTAGAGAGGTTCGCAGCCGGGCAGGGCCGTAAGGCCATGTTGTCCGTAGCGTCCGCTCTGCTTAGCCGTCTGGCGCCGACCGAGGCGATCTCTCGCCGCGACGCACTGGCGCTTGCTGTCATCAGCAGTCTTCATCTCGCCGCGCTCGCCGTTATGACGGCGACCGAACTTGATTTTGCGACCAAGGCGACCTTCCTGCTGGTATGGGCCGCGCTCAATTTTTTCTGGCTGGCCTTGCTGCGCCGGCCGGCGATAGCGGCTTTGCTCTCGCTGGCGATGGTCGTCGGGCTCATTCTGTTGTCGCAGTTCAAGTACGACAAACTGATGATGACAGTGAACTTCGTCGACCTGATGATCATCGACCCGGATACGTCGGCATTTCTCTTTACAATCATGCCGAGCCTGCGAGGACCGATTTTGGTCGGCGCGCTGGTCGCCATTCCCCTGCTGATGGTGCTTTGGCGGATCGACCCTTTCCGGGTGCGGCTGCGCACAAGCGTGGCGGGCGGCACTTTGTGCATGAGCGGCGTCGTCGCCCTTTCGATTGCGTATCCAGCCGACTTGTATGGCGAGTTTTTCAACCGGGACTATGTCTCGAAATTCGCGCGTTCGGGCGTGGAGGCGGTTTATGAGTTTGCGGTTCACGGCTTGCTGGAATCCGATGCGGTTGTGGCCGAGCGGCTGAAAGCTCCCGCAGCGATGTGCAGCCCCGGGGGTAAGCTGCCGCACATCATTCTGATGCACGATGAGTCGAGCTTCGACATCACCGCTGCGCCGGACATGAAGGTCCCGCCGGGTTATCGGAAACACTTTCAGTCTTTCGACGGCGTGCCGCGAAAGCTGGTCGTGGAAGGTGCCGGCGGTCCGAGCTGGTTTACTGAATATAATGTGCTGACCGGTCTATCGGCGCGTTCATATGGCCGGTTTGCCACTTCGGTGACACGCATCGCCGCCGGTCGTGTCACGCGTGGCCTGCCGAATGCGCTGAGCCGATGTGGTTACAAAACCTTCAGCCTTTATCCGTTCTACGGAGCATTCCTGGGCTCGCGTGGTTTTCAGACGACGGCGGGCATCGAGCGCTATATCGATATGAAAGATATGAAAGCCCGTGGGCTTGAGCGCGACAGCTTTTACTTCGACCAGGCGACCAACATCATCGCCCGCGAACATCGTAGCGGACCTTTGTTTCTGTTCGTCTATACAGCCGCTAATCATTTCCCGTGGGATTCCACATTCCGGCCTGAGCTCACGCCAAACTGGCGCGGCCTGGGCAATTTACCGAACATAGACGAATACATCCGCCGACAGACGCTCACCGCGCAGGACTATGCGGCATTGTTAGATCGGCTCAAACGCGAATTCCCGACCGACTCTTTCCTGATTGTTCGTTTTGGCGATCATCAACCGGAATTCGCGTATCGAATTATCGACCCCACGCTCAATGAGGCCACGCTTGCGCGACGGCTGGAGATGTTCGATCCGCGCTATTACACGAGCTATTATGCGATTGACGCGGTGAATTTTAAGCCGGTCGATTTGTCCTCGGCGCTGAAAACGCTCGATGCGCCGTTTATTCCCTTG
>DAISKM010000058.1:0-11731 GCA_036820945.1 Pseudolabrys sp. | reverse complement strand
GCGGTTAATATCGGCCGGCACCGATCGCGGCGGCAGCAACGTCAGCGGCGGCGACAGCGCGAACGATAGCGAGATCATGGCCCCCGCGGCCATCGTCACTCCGCTCGACGCCAGCAGTTGGATCATCTGCATGAGGCGGAATCGTTTGCCCCATTCGTGGCATCGGAATGACGCATCTGCTCGATGAACGGCACGATGGTACCGTCGCTCCTCTTGATCATACAGAAGCTTGTAAAACGGCCTGGCGAAATTGGGCGATTAGCGTTTCCAACATACACGCCAGTCACCAAACGGCGGCTCGATCGGAACCCCCGGGCGCAGAGGCCAGCGTATTCAAGCCCCGTCCGCGCGTTCAGCGGTCGCCTGCGCGACGATGGGGCGCGCTCCGGTGGCTGGTGGCAAATCGGATCGGTGGCGCGCGCATCAGAAAAGCGTGGTGACGACCACGCGATGACTCCCATCTTTAGCGATGCAATAATACCCGTCGAGCAAACGAGTTCTGCAGTTTTGGGGGCACAAATGCGTGCCGATTGCCGATCGGGTGGACAGTAGTGGTCAGTGAGCTGATATCGAGCCTTGCTCGCGGCGCACAGAATTTTCGTCCCCACCCCATTGTGGGGCTGTCTACTCTCTTTCGGCGCTACTCAATTCGAACGCAGTTACTCTTCATATTGATAGCTCTTTATGCGATTGCTTGGCTCGTTGGCGGGGCCGTTACCATTCTGCAGGCCAGGAAATCAACGCGCATTGAAATTAATGCTGCAATGAACCTCGCCGAAGCACTAATTCGCGACGCGATTCCGGTCGTCGAAAAGAGTGATTCACCTCATGAGGCTCTTGCATCAATCCCGGCTCAGCTCGGCTCCATCCGCCATATTCGAATTTCGGTAATAGACACGCCTGGAATCGAGTTGGATTCACTGAAAGGGAAAGTACCTCAAGAAAAAAAATTCGACATTCGTCCACCCGCGCCTGGTTGGTTTGTCGCCTTCATCGCTCCGCCCGTCGACACTCGCACGGTTCCGGTCATTTCGGAGGGCCGTCATCTGGGCTCCATTGTCATTTCTAGCGCACCCGGCGATGAAATTGCTGAAGTTTGGGAAAATGCGACCGCGCTCGCTACGGCAGCGCTTCTCATTGGGATTGCCAGCATTGCGATTCTATATTTTCTATTCGGTCGCGTGCTTGCTCCTCTGAAATCTTTGTCGGATGGTCTGCTTGATCTTGGACGAAGCGACTACAATGTTCGCCTGCCCCACCCAAAGCCTCGGGAGCTGGCCGTTATTGCCGAACACTTCAATGGGCTTGCTACCGTGCTGGGCTCGATGAGAGTTGAGAACAGGCGGTTAAGTAAGCGATTGATTACCGCGCAAGACGACGAACGTCGTCAAACGGCTCTCGACCTTCACGATGAAGTCGGTCCCTACCTATTTGGCCTCAAGACTAATACAACGCTACTCGCGAACACCTTAGGCGGGACGCCACTCGAAGGCCGTGCACGCGAGATGCTAACGATGGTCGAAGGCCTCCAGTCTATCAACCGGGGCATTTTAAATCGGTTGCGGCCTATGGCACTGGGCCAAGTCCCTCTCACTGAATTGCTGTCCGCCCTTGTTACGGAGCGCGGCGCGCGGCAATCCGGTGTGTCTTTGGAATTTTTTTCTGAGGGCCTGCATCCTACCTATGGCGAGTCGATTGATCTGACTCTTTATCGCTGCGTGCAGGAGAGCCTCACTAATGTTATCCGTCATGCCAAAGCGCGACAGAGCCGAGTATCAGTGGAGCACCGGGCCAATCAAAACAGAGCCACGGACCCTCCGGCGTGGGTAGTTCTTACAATTACTGATGACGGCTGTGGCATCGATAGTGCAATGCCGCCAGGAAATGGCATTCAAGGCATGCAAGAACGGGTACAGGGCCTTGGAGGGACATTTAAATTGAAGGGTTCGGCGAGCCGCGGCACAACCGTACACATCGAGATCCCAGTCCTGGACGTGGCCTCGATTCACGCACTGAGGATGTCGATGCCGTGAGTGCCAGCGTATTGATCGTCGATGATCATCCCATCCTTTTGCAAGGATGCCGGCGTATCCTGGAGGATATTGGGATTAAAGCGATCTTCGAGGCACGTGACATCGTCGGAGGATATCGGCTATTTCGCCGTCATTCACCCGACATGACGATTGTCGATCTGTCGTTTCAAGGAAGTAGCCTCGCGGGCCTTGCCCTAATCCAGCGTATCAAGAGCTACGATCGCCAGGCGCGCGTGCTTGTTCTCAGTATGCACAGCGACCCGATCGTTGTTTCTCGCGCCCTGCACGCCGGTGCAATGGGTTACATCATCAAAGACACTGCGACTGAAGATCTCGTAAGAGCAATCGAATGTGTTCTCAGCGGACAAAAATACCTCAGCGATGAGCTCGCCAGAAAAATGGCATTTGCAGGAATTGGTGTCACAGGTGGACGCCTCGCGGACCTCACCCCCCGCGAGTTGCAAACTCTCGGCCTTCTGGCTGAGGGAAAAGCTTACGGTTCGATCGCCGCAGACCTGAACGTCAGTTACAAGACCGTCGTCAACACGTGCTGGCAACTCCGGCAAAAACTGGAAGCGAGGAACCTTCCCGAACTGGTGCGCACCGCGGTCCAGCTCCTCGCCACAAAGTAGCGCGTCCCCCGATTGCCAAAACATCCCGTATAGAATTGCAAATCGTTCCCGAGACGCATCCAGCGAGACTTTTTAGGCTGGATTCGACGGGCCGACCACGGCGGGGTGACATGTGGCTAAGGTCGTAACTGCGTTTGCCATGACCGCCGGTGCGGCACTCGTAGTGACTGCGATTGCCTCCCGCAGTGCTTCCGCGCAAGCTCCCATACAACTGCCTCCGATCGATGTCATCGGCACCACTCCGCTGTCGACAGCTCCCGGCGCAGGTGGGCCGGCCGATATTACGGCCATCGACCGCGACAAGGTGCCTGCCAACACCCAAACACTGACGCCGCAAGACTTTGATCATGCCAAATCCAACAGCGTACCCGACAGCTTGCTTCAGCGTGTACCGAGCGTCTTCAACAACGACACCGCGGTAAATCCTTTCCAGCCGGATGTGCAGTTCCGCGGTTTTCTCGCCTCGCCGACGGTCGGAACGCCGCAGGGCCTTGCCGTCTACCAGAACGGCGTGCGCGTCAATGAGGTGTTCGGTGACACCGTGAACTGGGACTTCATCCCGAGCTATGCGGTCCATCGTCTGGATGTCGTGCCGAACGATCCCGCCTACGGCCTGAACGCCTTGGGCGGCGCGATCGCCATCCAGATGAAAAACGGCTTCAATTACCAGGGCAGCGAGGCCGAGTTTCGTGGCGGCTCCTTCGGTCGCCGCGCGGTCACCGTGCAGTCGGGGCAGCAATTCGGCAATGTCGCGGCCTATGTGGCGGCTGATGCCCTCAACGATGACGGTTGGCGCGACCAGTCAGCGTCGAAGTTGCGTCGGGTCTTTGCAGATGTTGGCGCACGTAATGACACCTCGGAGTTCCACATCAACTACACGGGGGCGCAAAACAGTTTCGGTGCCGCCGCGGCGACACCCATCCAGCTCCTTGATCGGCGCTGGAGCGCGATTTACACAACGCCGCAGACCTACAACAATCGCTTGAACTTTGTGAACGCGGTCCTTAGCCACAACTTCAGCGACAAGCTGAATATCAAGGCGAATGCCTATTACCGTGGCTTCCGCCAGAAACATGTCGATGGCAATACCAGTGACGTTGAAGAGTGTGATTTCGATCCCACGATCCTTTGCCTTGATGACAGCCCGCTGAATGGCGGCGGCATCCCGACTTCAATCCTCAATGGCAACGTGGCTGGCTCCGTCGATCGCACCCGGACCAGCGCTGACGCCTACGGGGCCTCGGCACAATTGACCAGCACCAACGAAGTCTGGGGACGGCAAAATCACTTCGTCATCGGCGCGAGCATCGACCGCGGGCGCGCCAATTTCCAGGCAGCGAGCGGGCTTGGCACCGTGGGAAGCGACCTCTTCGTCACCGGCACGGGAGTCATTGTCAATCAGCCCGACGGTCTTGTTGCGCCGGTCAATCTCATCACACGCAACACCTACACAGGCCTTTACGTAACCGACACCTTTGACATTACACGCCAGCTGTCATTGACCGCAGGCGGTCGGTTCAATATTGCCAACATCCAACTCGACGACCAGCTCGGCACCGCGCTGAATGGCACCAACAACTTTCAGCGCTTCAATCCCGTTATCGGGGCGACCTACAAGGTCACGCCGCAGGTCACCACTTACGCCGGATATTCGGAATCAAACCGCGCGCCTACTCCCTCGGAACTGGGCTGCGCCGATCCGGCGCGGCCTTGCCTGCTCGATAACTTCCTGGTGTCCGATCCGCCGCTCCAGCAGGTGGTCGGCAGAACCTGGGAAGCCGGCTTTCGTGGTCGTCACGACCTGGGAAACAAGCGCATGCTGACCTGGAATGTCGGCGCCTATCTCACCGACACGCAAAACGACATCCTGAACGTGCCGAGCACAATCACTGGACGTGGCTTTTTCCAGAACGTCGGCGGCACGCGCCGCAAGGGCGTGGAGGCGGGCGTCACCTACGATGACGACAAATGGAAGCTGTTTGTGGGCTACGCCTTCATCAACGCCACATTCCGCGATGCGATAACCCTGTCATCGCCCAACAACCCGTTCGCTGACGCTGATGGTCTTATTTTCGTCCAGCCCGGCGACCACCTACCGTCAATTCCGCAGCACCGTTTCAAAGTGGGCGCAGAATACTCGATTTTGCCTCAGTGGAAGGTCGGCGCCAATCTCGTCGCCTTCAGCGGACAATATCTTGCCGGCGATGAATCGAACCAGAATCCCAAATTGCCCTCTTATTGGGTAGTCAATCTGCACACAACCTACCAAGTTTCGAAGAACTTCGAAGCGTTCGCGCTGATTCAAAATCTGTTCGATAAACGCTACTACAGCTTCGGCACGTTTTTCGATACGTCCGAAATACCGTTCCTGAATCTGACCGATCCGCGCACGCTCAGCCCAGGTGCACCGTTTGCGATCTATGGGGGTTTGCGCGTGAAACTCTAAGTTTGCGCGCGCATCAAAACGTTTCACGGGTCGCGGTAAACCATGTGCCGGATCGTATTCGCACGGCCGATACCGCTATTCGCAATAAGCTTTTGCCGCGGCACCTTTCAAGAGATGCCGCTTTTCGGCCTTCTCCGGCCGATTGCCCTAAAATCCGTCGAGGATCCCGCTCGGTTGCGGGGAGATATCAGAACTCGGCCGGCAAATACCCGTTGATCTCAAGGCCGATGCAGATTTCGACGAGAGTAGGAGTCGTCCAGACCATGAGACTTTCCTCCGGTTCAAGCTTTCGATCGTAGCTTGTGCCAAAATGATAGCGCCCAATTGGCAAGGTGACAACTGTCGCTGAATGTCGCGGTTCCATCCCTGTTTGTGGAACAACCTGGAATCCCGCAAAGGTGGTTACGCCGAAGTCACTGCCCATTGGGGCCGTACAGTATCGGCATCGCCGTTTTCCAACGACCCGAGTATAGCGACCGCTGCGGCTGGCGCGACTGACGAAACTGCCGTGCGCACGCTGGGCGCGGTATCGATCAGTGCCTCAAATTCAATGCAATCTCGGGACAGGCGCCGCGCAACCTCTTGCAGTACACCGGCACCAATGCCGGCGACGACGACCGGCGCGTCAGCAGGCATCTGCCCTCGCGAGAGCACAAGCATACCGCCGTCGGTGATGGCCCGGACCTGGGCTTCGGCAAAATACTGCGCCAATGCAATCCATGCCGACGGATCGGCGTCATCAACGTCGCGTCCAACGATACGCGCAAGCCGCGCCTGCGATGCGGCAATCGTCTTGGGACGGCCGTCGGCACTCACCATCTGATCCGCTCCATCGGGGAGGCTGCCGAGGATCCGATGCACATCGGCCATGTTGGCGAAGTTTTCGTGGATCAGTTCAGTCCAATCTCCTGCGAAAGGCGCTCGGTCGGCAGTAGCCATGAGAAAGCTGCGGACCAGTCCGGTGTAGACAAGCTCACCTGCGGCAAGCCGCTCAGCATCTGTGTAGCCGCGCGCGGCGATAGCACCGTTTAGAACCGGAACGATGTCTGTCGTGGTCGAACCCATGTCCATGAATAGAGAAGAACCAATCGCTCTGCTGACAACGGACGCGCTCGCAAACCAGTTGGCGGACGCAATATCGGTGACATGCATGGTTGCGTCCGCGGGTGCCACAAAGCCGGCGCGGCCGGCATAGATCATGACACGGCTGTGCGCCAATTCACGCACTGCCGCCGCGGTTAGTCTCGCAACCCCCTCCGCGCGTGACGAAAAGGTGTCCGCCAATTCACCGGTCATTGTGACCGCTTGGCAATCAGCTTGACCGATCAGTGCTTTGGCCTCTGCGAAGGCTTGAGCCAGACGCTCAAGTCCAAGCCTCAGCGGCGCAGCGACCTGAACCGCTGCTGTTATGCGGCCGTTTTCGGCGCGTGCCGCCTTAAGGTGCGCGCCCCCGATATCCCAGCCCACTACCGCCATCGCACTCTCCTCTAAACTCAAATATTCTTTAGTGGACCAAACCCACTCGGACCTGCATAGCAGCCGATACGATTAGAAATTGGCATGGAAATCATTCCGGTCATCGACCTTAAGGGCGGAATAGTAGTTCACGCGCGAATGGGTCGGCGAGAACTCTACCGCCCAATCCAAACCCCCCTTGCCCGCACGAGCAACCCTGTCGACGTCGTGGCTGGCATCATGTCAATCGACGTATTCAGGACCCTTTATATCGCCGACCTTGACGCCATCGGAGGCAGCGGAAGCAATCACGCGGCCATTGTGAAACTCAAACAGGCGTTTCCGCAAGTTACGTTGTGGCTCGACAACGGTATCGCCAATATCGACCTGGCCGAGAAGTGGCTGCAGCAAGGCCTGGGCTGCTTGGTTCTCGGCAGCGAGACGCAAGTGGACACGAGTGTCGTTGATCGCTTTTCAGAAGATCCCCGCTTTGTGCTATCGCTCGATTTTCGCGAAGCCGAGTTCCAGGGGCCCTCGACCCTTTTGACGCATGTGGACCGATGGCCGCATCGCGTGATCGTCATGACGCTGGATCGGGTTGGCAGCCGCTCGGGACCGGACATGGAACGGCTTCTCACCGTTAAGGCAGCGACTAAAACGCGCGCAATTTATGCCGCGGGAGGCGTACGCGATGCCCGCGATCTGCGCACTCTCGCAACCGCGGGCATAGCTGGAGCGCTCGTCGCGTCCAGCTTGCACGACGGACGAGTTACCACGGCTGACATTCAACAGCTGAAAAAATCACTCGAGAAGGGAGCTGCTTGTTGCAGCTCCCTGCTCTGATCGACCCTGGCGACGCCTGTTCGTCTTTTACGCGGCGAAAGGATGTTTGACTTGATCGCGCTTGGCGACAACTTCGGCGACCTTTGGCTCGCCAGCGACCGCGCGTGCGATGGCTTCCTTAGTCGCGCGATAATTGTAGTCTTGTATTTTCTTGTCGTCCGCCGCCTCCCAGTGAATGAAAACGCCGACGCAGACAAACAGATTGTCGGCTTCATTCTGCGGAATCACGCCTTCCGCCACGCTGTCAGCCACCGCCTTGCCAACCGCATGCTGAGCTGGCCCGAACATTTGCACCGCTTGTTTCGCGCTTTTGATCGTGACCTTGTTAAACAGTACTGTCGCAGGTTTACACATTAGATTTGGCGCCACGAGCGCAAGCAGTGTTGTAAATCCGTCCTTATTGTTTGTCAGGCAATTTGCAAACGCCGTTTCTGCAGCACTCCCGCGCGGCCCCATAATGAGATCGATGTGCGCGACCTCATTACCATCGCCGACGAGTGATTCACCAACGCATAGTCCACTAATTTTTGCCATCGCCACATCCTCCCAAGGAACATTAAACCTTCACCGGCCGCCGTCGTGTGGCAGCCGGCCGAACGGCTATCCTTGTTGTCAGCGTCCGAAGCTCGGACCGGTTAGCCAGATAGCGGCAGAGGTTTTCCGCAACCGAAAGTCAACCACTGTTGCCCGCCGTCGGCAAGATGCTCCGCAGTCGATGCGCGAAAAGAGTCGCCACAATCAGGTCGGCGCTTGTCCCGGGATTGACGCTCGCCTGCTTCAGCGTGGCGTCCCAGGTAAGAACGTCGGCAAGAACGTCCTCGAGCCGTCTGGCCTTTCGGGCCTGTGAAGCCAGTTTTGCAGCTTCGCAGCGAACTTGATCCGCAATCGATAAGCCATGTTTGCGGACGATATGGCTGTCTGGAAACGCTGAAAGAAAGCCGAGATAAGCATTGAGCGTGGCCAGACGCCGATCAGATGAGGCAGCAAGCGCGGCTGCGAATACCGGCTCGCCGAGGCCAAAAACGTCCGCAAAGTCGGTCACATATTGCCGAGCAATGCGATCGCGATCCGCTGCCTCGGCCATGGCCTCGCGCAAGCTTACCGTCGCAGGATTGAACACGTCGTGACGTTCGGCGCGTCCCAGTCCTCCCGGCGACGCCAACACAATGGCACGGAACGCCAGGTCCGCATCCTCCCGATCAAGTCGTTGTAGAACCGTCGAAAGCGATGACTGCAGGTCATGCGGCAGTTGCTCCGCAGCCGCCGCAAGCGGAGCACAAAGTAGGATAATACCGAGATTGGTATTGTTTTTGACAGCTGCCAAGCTTGCTTCGACGGCTTCGAGAATTCGCGCCCCGATCTTCTGTCCCCTAGCTGCAAGTGGTCGCGTCGCAGCCGCCGCACTGCGCCTGAAATCCGTTACTGTCATGCGATGGCCATCGGCGAAGACATGAACGTTGCCCGGTTTTGGTGCGTCCAGCTCGTCCCGGCATGCTTCTGCAAACGCACGGGCGATCGGATTCGGCCATTCAGGCGCTGGCGCTGACTCAGACACTGCCCTGGGCCCGCAATGCGAGCCCGGAGATAAGGTCGCTCGCGAGTGTTTGGGCGATATCGATGGGAGTGGTTCGCTGCAAACCCGACCACGCCGGCATGCTATTGACTTCAAGGACTGTCGGCCGTTCATCGCGATCGTAGAGGATGTCGACGCCGGCAAAATTGACCCCGACCGCTGCGGCCGCGGCAATGGCAAGGTCTCGCATAATGCCGTCTGCAACTGCGGCGACTGGCTTGCCTCCGCGCTTTACGTTGGTCACCCAATGGGCGGAATGGCGCATCATAGCGGCGACGACCCGCCCTTGTGAGACAAGCAAGCGAAAATCATGAAAGCCGTCCCGTTCGACCCCGACATATCGCTGCAAATAATAGACCCCCGACACTTCGGCAGGCGGCGGAAGTTCCTCTGCGCTGTGGATTAGCTTCAAGCCACGTCCCTGTGAGCCAAACAGCGGCTTCAGCACGAGCGGACCGGTTTCCTGCTGTACGATTTCCGCCGCCGCCTCACGCGATTCGGCAGCCCAGGTCGCGGGAGTCGGCAGACCGGCGCGGGCAAGCAAGAAGCTCGTCATTGATTTGTCGACACAGCGCTCAATGGCCCGCGCATTGTTCCAGACCGGGATGCCAATTTCCCGGAGTGCATGCAGGACACCGAGACGAAGCGTCACGGCCTCAAAGCTTCCACCCGCCATGTCGCGCACTAGTACGGCGTCGGGCAAACCAGCAAAGCCAGGCAGGATCAGACCAATCGGACTCGTCGTGTCGAAACGGCTGGCCGACAGCACTAGCGGCCGCGCTCGCGCACCCAGCGCGGCGAATGCTTTGCAGAGAGCGCGCGCGTGCCAGTCGTTTGAGTCGGTAACGAGAGCGATGGTCGGACCGGGCGGCGACGCAAGCGGCGCAAGCAATTCAGGTGAACGAGGCATCGAGAAGTTTCAGGTTGAGATGGCCGGCGTGGAAGCTCTCGCCGGTTTCGAGCGCCGTGACAGTCACCTGGCCCGGACTAAACAACATTGGATCGATGGCGTAGAAATCGCCTTTGAAGCGCGTGAAGATTTCCGCGAAGGGCTGGCCATAGTCGCGCGAGCCCGCGCTCGGCAATTGCTCGGCCAGTGCGCGAGCGTCGGCGGCCGAGCCGTTTACCATCAGGTGAACGCGCCCCGCATAGATAATGGCGTCGTTCGTCCGTCCCATCGCAGTAACCATGTCGGGATGCGGCGGCGCGAGGGGCGCAGCCGCCATGCCTTCGACAATCCGGTCGAGCGGGAACTTCAACTCGTACGCCTTGTGCAGAGCGACTTCGAGCGCGCGTGCTACGATCTGAGTGGCACCAGCAAGACTCTGCGTCGGCGCATAGATGATGGTCAAGCTATCCGGTACAACGCCGCAGGCCTGCAGCACTTTGTCTACGATTTGAGGCGGCGGCGGACGCGCGCTTTCCAATACCAAAACGGCTTCTTTCGCCGCATCTCGATACTCGAGCATTTCGAACAGTGGCTCCACTCGGGCAAGCGCTCTGGCAGGGCCGGAACCAAGAGCAAAAAACGCATCGGAGCCTTTTCCGTAAGTGAGCCGCCAACCGGCATATTGCGCGGCCAAACAGGCGATTACCGGATTGCTCGAATGGACCAGTAGTGTCCAAGGCCATCGCGGCGTCATGGCGCTCGAGGTGAGTTGCACCTTCCCCAATCCGCCCATACAGATCTCGGCAATCGCCAAGCCGGCCGCGATGCTGCCTTGCATGCGGCCACCGGCGTCGATCAAGGTCTCGCCACGTTCGCCCTGTGCGACCGCAATCTTCAGCTCGGCTTTGGCGGCCACGAGCGTTTTGATCAACGCTGCGGCACGGGTGTTCAAGCTGATAGCGGGCGCCGCTGTCATGACACGCCTTCGGCAAGAAGCCTATGCACCATCGCACTACGTTTCTCGACGAGTTGTTTCGCCTCTAGCATCGTCGCTGCCCGCGCGAACACCGAGCACAGCGGTTGCTCGGCCTCGATTCGACTGCCGGGGACGGGCCGATCGGCGATCCATTCGGGCCAATCGCAGGCGGGCGCTGCCAAGATGTCCCGTTGCGCATAAACAATGGCGCCGGCCATTGCAGTCCGATAGCTCGGTGCTGACGCAGGGAGCGTGCCGCGACAGGCGTCGAGATGGAGAGCGAACAGCGAGGAACCTTCCGGCTCGAACAAGTCAAAGGTCGCGCCGGGCCGGGGATTGACCTCAAGCAGCTGAAATGCATCGCCGTCGAGGACAAAATCGGCACTGTTCAGACCAACAAGCGGCATGATGGAATTGAGCCGCCTGAGCGCTGCGATCATGGCCTTCTTCACATCTTCGGCAATCGGCGCGGGTCGAGCAGCTCCGCCATAGCGGAAAGGATGCCGCGGTGTCGGCGCCGTCCATTGCGCGCTGAATCCGAGCACTAATACGTTGCGGCCATCGCAAAGCAGCAGTGCGGAAACCGGCTCGCCATCGACGCGGCGTTGAAAATAGATGTCGTTGTCGCGCTTGTTTGCCTTGTCCGCGGACCTGATGTGCCACCCTCCTGCGCCGCCGATACGTTTCGCCAGCCAGCCCTCCAGATCCGGCGGAGGCACTAGCGATGTCTCTGGGTGCGGAATGCCCGCTTCGCGACACCTTGCCGCAAATCTAATCGGGTCCTTGGCGCGCGTGATGGTTTCCGGGTTGTTGCCAAGAAGCGGCCATCGCTGACTGATCGTTGTCAGCAGGTCGGCGCGGTCCTCGAAGCCACTGCCGCAGAC
>DAISKM010000057.1:4162-11769 GCA_036820945.1 Pseudolabrys sp. | reverse complement strand
CGGGCGCACCTTGCCGGCCCGGATGTGCGGGATCGACGCCGCCGTGGTGTCGAATGAATTCGAGGCCGTGATGCCGTCCAACATCAGGGTGCTTGCCAAGGGTGGCAGCGCGGTACCCAAATTCATCCGGTTGTGCGTAGCGACCAGCAACAAGGTTCTGGCAGAGCGCCGAGACGATCTGGTCAAGTTCGTAGCGGCGGAAATGGACGCCTACAAATACGCTGCCACGCATCGCGACGAGACCGTCAAGATCACTCATGAAATGACAAACGCCAAGCCCGACGACACGCGCGCGCAATTCATCTACGACCAGGCGATCCGCGAAAAGCAGATTGATCCGTCGCTGGCTATTCCGATTGACCGTATCGATTGGATGCAGGAACTGTTCGTCAAGGCCGGCGTCGTGCCGAAGGCCATGCCGACGGCCTCGTTGATTGATACGAGCGTGCGCGATGATGCCGCCAAGCTCGCCGGACGATAGCTGCGCCTTCCGTTCGTCCCTGCGTAGGCGGGGGACCCAGCTCAGGACGGCTAATTGAAGTTCTGGATTCCCGGTTTCGCCGAATGAACGGAGGTCAGTCGTTTCGTCTAATCTTTCTTCGGCATTGCGATGCGCCGGCCTGCCGCTTCCGGACGCGGCAATTGCGAGTGCGCGGCTCTCATTCGCGCGAGCGAGCGCATGATCGCAGCAGGAAACGGCTTCACCTTTTTTGCCGTCATGTCGACGTGCAATGTCATATTCTCTGAGGTCGCTGAAACCCATCCTTCGGTCGCGTGAAACAATTGCTCGAAATAATGGAAGCGCTTCGAATCAAATGCGAGCAGCTGGAATGTTACGCGCACCGGGTCGCCTTCGTGCAGCTCGCGTAGGTACCGCACGTGGACCTCGGCGGTGTAAGTCGAGTGCCGGTGATTTTTGAGATATTCCGCGCCAATGCCGATCAGTTCGTAAACTTCATCGACGGCCCGATCGAACAAAACGTTGTAGTAGGCCATGTTGAGATGGCCGTTGTAGTCGATCCATGACGGCTCGACCCGCATGAGCGACGAGACAAACGGGGCGAAGAAGACCGGTTCAAGATCGGTGCGGTCAAGCATAGATCATTCAGCCGTTCGCTTTGCGATGTTCATGCGCTGATCGGATATACCGCCTTTTTACCGCTCAACACCCGCGCGAGGTCACTCGCGCATTTTGTCTGCAATTCATCGAGCGCTTCGATCGAGTAGAACGCAGTATGCGGAGAGATGATGACATTGTCGCGGCCAAGCAGGGGCGAATCCTTCGCAAGCGGTTCCACTGCCACCACGTCCAGGCCGGCGCCACCGACTTGTCCGGACTCGAGCGCTGCGACCAGGGCCTGTTCGTCGATGAGGGGCCCGCGCGCCGTATTCACGATGTAGGCACCTTTTTTCAGTTTTGCGAAAGCCGCGGCATTCATCATGCCGCGTGTCTCCGGGAGCAACGGTGCGTGCAATGAAACATAGTCGGAGGTCTGAAGCAGCGCGTCGAAGTCCACACTTTCAACCCCGGTATTCTTAAACGCTTCCGGCTTGGCGAACGGGTCGTAGGCAATCACCTTCATCCCGAAAGCCTGCGCCTTGGGCGCCAACAGGCGGGGGATGTGGCCGAAGCCGACCAGGCCCAGAACGGTTCCTTCGATGCGCCGGATCGGCACGACTGCCGGCATTTCCCAGCGGCCGCTTTGCACCAGCTTGTTGGAAAGCGGAATTTTTCGGATTAGCGCCAGCAGGAGAGTCATGGCATGGGCGGACACTTCCCGGATGCAGTAGTCGGGGACATAGTTCACCGCGATTCCCTTTTCCTTGGCTGTGACCAGATCAATGTTGTCAACGCCAAGCCCGAACCGGCCGATCGCTTTGCAGCGGGTCAGTTGCATGAGCACCTCGCGCGTGAGCTTTGCGTAGGTGACAAGAACCGCGTCCGCGTCCTTCGCGACCGCGACAATGTCGTCGGCGTTGACGCTTTTTGACATCCGATAGGTCGGGTTGAGGTGCGCCAGAGCCTGCTTGGCGGGATCGAGCGAGGGGAAAACAGTGTCGGTTACAGCAATTATGGGGCCGGCCATCACAAACTCCGGGATTATCTGAAGGGGGGCGAAGCTACGACAGCGGTGTGCATCCGTCCATCGGCAAGGGCTCAGCCGCTCGCGATTTCAAAGGCTTAGCGCGTTAACCAAAAATTAACGACGCCCGCGCACCGCGGCCGCGTTGGACTATCCTGACAAAAAATACGGAGGCGGCGGATGCTTGGCACAGTGGCTCGGGGCACGTACGTGGTCGTTCTCGCGGCGATGATCGTCGCCTGGGTCTTTTCGCTCAACAAGGAAGCTCCCGCCGAGCCACAGGCCGACCAGGTGATTTGGTACATTCATTCCTGACGGTTCAATTTCTGCGCCCTCTCGTAAGCAAGACTATGAAATCCACGCTTCTGAGTCTGCGCCGTCACGCGTCGAGGAAACGCTCGACCTCCTGAAGAAACTTGGTCCAGGCCGGCTCTCCCTCGAGCAATACGTGATTGTCGCCTTCCAAAGTCACCAGGCGTGCATTTGGAATTGAAGCGGCGAGCAAGCGCCCTTGCTCGAGCGGGACGACGTTATCGTGCCGGGCATGCAGCACCAGCGTCGGCACCTGAATCTTGGGCAGCAAATGAGCGACATCGATGTCATGCCAGGCCATGCGAATGCGAATGGCTTTTTCGGCAGTCGTTGTCATGCGCTGCAGGTCGGCGAACCATTTATTCTGTTCCGGCGTCCCATTGGGGAGGAACAGTGCGCTGGAAGCGCGCATGAAGGCCGAGTGCTCATCGCCCCAGCCGTGTTGCATGAGCGACAGGAATAGGTTCGCCTTTTCGATCTCATCGGGCGAGCCGCGCTTGTGGCGGCCTTGCGCATAGCCGCCGTAGAGGATCAGTTTGGTGACCCTTTCCGGATGAGCTGCAGCGTAGTGGACGGCAACGGCTGCACCTTGCGAGATGCCCAGTATGGCAAACCGGTCTGCCTTGACCGCTTCGACAACGGATTCGAAATCGCGGGCGAAACCATCGAAGGAAAATTCCGCCACCTCGCGATCCGACAAACCGGTGCCACGGGTATCGTAGCGGATGAGACGATTTCTCTCGGCGAGTCGCTGGAGGAGCGGCGCCCACACCGGACTTTCCCAATCGTATTCAAGGTGTGTGAGCCAATTGGCGGCCTTGATGAGAGCAGGGCCGTTCCCGACGGCGGCGTATGCAATGTTGATGTTGTCGGCCGAGCGGCAAAATGAAATCTCTTGTTTGTGTGCGAACCCCGGCAAGCGATTGTTCGCCTCGGGCTGCGTCCGGTCTTGCTGCACGTCGCCAACGAAGCGAACCCCCTTGCGCGGGATCGTCCGCACCAGCTCCTGTTGATTGCCGCTGTCGCCGATTGCCCTGCGCACCGCATTGATGCGGCTGTCGAGGGTCGAATCCGAAACAATCCGGCCACCCCATACGGTTGCGATCAGATCGTTTTTGCTGACGACGCGGTCGCGATTCTGAATGAGATAGACCAATAGATCGAAAACCTGCGGCTCGATCGGCACGATCGTGCCACGCGCGCGCAACTCGCGGCGCTCCGCGTCGAGCGCAAAATCCTTGAATGAAAACAGCACGTTGTCGCCCGCACTTACTTGAAACCGAAGTATATCTCAGCTCTCACGCGCCGAGAAATCAATCGCGCCTCAACAACAAATCAATGGTTCCGCAAGGACGACATGCAGAGCCATGGGCAAGCTCCAGTCACATGGAGCTCATCGATGACTCATGCGCCAAACGAATCAGACGGACGCGGATTCTTGCGGAGGCTGCTTGACCTCATAACGTCCGTCAGATGCTGGTGCTCCATGCCTGCCCGGATAAGGCGGCTGCGGATCAATCGATTTCACTGATGAGTTGGTGCCGTCAGGTGCCAACTTCCGGAACGCCGGCCTTGCGAAGTCCGTCGTAGTAGCGATCGACCCCCATGTCGCGGGCAAAGGGATGCATCGCACGAACGCAACCGAGAAATTCGGTCTGGCTCGGGTCACTTCAGCGACATAGCGCTGCGCTTCTTCCAACCGACCCAATTGTCCCAATGCTGCGATGAGGATCGCATAGCGCGACCATTGGAAGCTGGGTTGCGCCAAGGCCTTGAGTGCAAAGCGCACGGCCGCATCATCCTCTCCGATGAGATATTTGGCCTCGGCGAGGCGCACCAGATAGGACCCCATGTTGGGATCGTGCGGACTGAGCCGGATTGCCGATTCCAGATGCGGGAAGGCAGCTTGCGGTCTGCCCGAGAATACGAACGCGGCACCGAGGCCGTAATGTGCAAGCGCCAGGCTCGGGTTAAGATCCAATGCAATCTCAAGTTCGGAGATCGCAGCGGCATAGTCGCGGCAGAGATAGCGAATTCTTCCCAGGGTGCAGTGCGCACCGGCATCATCTCGATCAAGAGCGACGGCCTTCTGAGCAAGTTCAAGGGCGCGCTGGCGTCGGTCATTCTCGGGCTGAACAAACCCGTAGACGACTTCGTAATAGTACGCCTCGGCGAGGGCCGAGTAGGCGGGACCTAGATCGGGATCAATGGCAATCGCTTCCTCGAAAAGTTTTCGCGCCTGCGCCAAATCGTCTTGCGTGTAGCGATACAGATGGAACATGCCGCGCTGGTAGGTGCTCCATCCATCCAAGTTGTCTCGTTGTTTGACGCGCGCTCTTTCCCGTTCCGCCCGGCTCAATTCGGGCTCGATACCGCCGACAATCGTCCGAGTAATTTCATCCTGAACGGAAAAAATATCCGATGCCGCCCGGTCGTAGCTTCGCGCCCAAACATTGCTTCGGTTATTGGCGTCGATGAGCTGCGCGGTGACCCGGATGCGGTCGCCGGCACGGCGCACACTGCCCATGAGGATATAGCGAACGCCTAGCTCTCGAGCGATTTCTTCCGGCCCGATTGCGCTGCTCTTGTATGCGAAAGTCGAACCTCGGGCGATCACGAAAAACCAGCGAACCCGCGATAGCGCGGTAATGATTTCTTCCGTGACGCCATCGACGAAAGAATCCTGGTCGGCGTCCCCGCTCATATTGCTGAATGGAAGAACGGCGATGGACGGCTTTGTCGGCACCCCAAACGCAGGGCCGCGCGCCTCAGCGGGCGCCGTCGTCTCTTTGTTCTTGACGTCGACCGGGGCGACGAAGCGAAAGCCTTTCTTGGCGAATGTCCGAATGAGGGTTTGCTTCTCGCCGCTGTCGCCAATGGCCTTCCGAACCGCATTTATTCGGCTGGTCAGAGTCGACTCTGAGACAATCCTTCCGCCCCAGACCGAGGCGATGAGGTCGTCCTTGCTGACGACACGATCGCGATTTTCAACCAGATAAATCAGCACGTCGAAGACCTGCGGTTCGAGGGCGACAAGCTCGTTGCCGCGTCGCAATTCGCGCCGGTCGGTGTCCAGCAGACAGTCTTCGAATCCTATTTGCATATCGATTCTTATTCGGGCTAGCCCCAAAGCGGCTTCAAATCCGCCGCAGTGCGTTCGCCGAAGAAGCGTCGTATTTCATCGAGGCTGAGTGCAGGCCGGATGCGCCGCGCTTCAGCCAAGGCGCCCTGAGCTTCTGACTTTTGGCCCAGCTTTGTCAGGACCCATGCAACAACGACGCGCGCCGTGTAGAGGCGACCATCCCGCCGCGCGGCAGCAGACGCCTCCGCCAGTGCTTCCTCGAAACGACCGGCCCGTCCGAGGGCAAAAGCGAGAATCATGCTCCAGAAGGTCAACCGAAAATCTCGAGGGCTCGAACGCATGCCGAATTTCATGCTCTCGATACCTTCATCGAAACGGCCGAAAAGAACCAGTGACGCACCGAGGGCGACGTGAGCCTGTGCGTTACTCGGGTCGAGCTCGAGAGCGCGACGCAGAAGCTCGACGCCGCGCTCATGCTCGCCGATGTCGGCAAAGGCGCATCCGGCGAAACCGAGCACATCGGAAGCGTTCGGATCTAATGCGACTGCGCGCTCGGCCTCGATGTATGCGTCTTTCTTGGCAGCGGCAAAGTCGGAGACAAGCGACAGGTTGCTTCCAAAGGCGTTGAGCAAGGCTATGAACGCGCGCGCGAGTGCAAACTCAGGATCAGCTGCTATCGCCTGGCGCGACCGGGTCAACGCCTCAGCGACGGAGTCCTCGTTCCAGCCCTGCGTTGCGATAGCGCCAGCCGCACGACGAAAATGCGACCAGGCATCAACGCTTTCGATTCTTCGCCGACGAATCACCGAAAGATCCGCCTTGGTCAGCGCGGGCTCCAGTTCGACCATGATGCGGCGCGCAATCTCGTCCTGAAGATCCAGCGTGTCGCCGCGTTCCACGTCATAGCGCCCGGCCCAGAGCTGGTTGCCGCTTTCGGCTTCGACGAGCTGCACTGCCACGCGCACGCGCTCCGCAGAGCTGCGCACACTGCCTGTGACAACGTAACGCACTCCCAGTTCAGCGCCGACCCGACTGGTGTCAGCATTTCGCTGCGAATACGCAAATGAGGACGCGCGAGCGATGACGAAAAATCCCGGCACACGCGCAAGCTGCGCAATAATGTCCTCTGTGAGGCCATTGGCGATCAGTTCGAGCGCCCGGTCCTCGGAGAGATTTTCAAATCGCAGCACTGCGATCGAGGGGCGGTCGGAAACAAGCGGCGGCAACGGATCGAGGCCGTTAGTCCGGGACTCATTGAAGCCATTGGCTGCCGGGGTCCGCGCGTCCTCCTGCACTTCGCCGACGAAACGGAAGCCCTTGCGGGCTGACGTTTTTATCAGGTTCTGATGTCTGCCGCTGTCGCCCACGGCCTTGCGTGCCGCATTGATGCGGCTGTCCAGAGTCGAGTCCGAAACGATCCGACCGCCCCACACAGAGGCAATGAGGTCATCCTTGCTGACCACACGGTCTCGGTTCCTGATCAGATAGACAAGAAGATCGAATACCTGCGGCTCAACAGGCACGGCCGAGCCGCCCGCGCGCAACTCGCGGCGCTCGCAATCGAGCGCGAAATTATTGAATAAAAACAGCAAGTTGCGCCCGCAACTGAAACCGCTGACAAATCATACCGGCTGGCCGTCTAAAGCGAAATCAAGATTTCCTCAAGGACAAATCAAGCGGGACTCAAAGCCTTTGGCCGACGCAAGGCGCATTGATCAGGCGCAGGAATCCAATGGAGTCGTCCATGCAGTTCGATAGCGCGCGCCGCGAGACCGATTGGCATCGGCAGGAAGCACTCAGCCGCCGTGCCCAGACCAGCACCCAGTTTTTCAGACAACTCGGCCGTGTCGCGCGTCCGCTGGTGGGAAGCGTCGCGATCATTACCGCATACGTTTTTGCTCTCCGGCTGATCTCGCTGCCGGCGGCAGCCGAAGTCCCCAGCGCCATTGCCGTGCCTGGCGAAACTCTGGTTGCAACCGCTCACGCAGTGGGGGCGCAGGTTTACGAGTGCAAATCGGATTCGGCCGGCAAGCTCGCGTGGCAGTTTCGCGAGCCAATCGCGACATTGCTCATCGATGGAAAAACGGTTGGCCGGCACTATGCAGGTCCGACCTGGGAAATGAGCGATG
>DAISKM010000057.1:0-4062 GCA_036820945.1 Pseudolabrys sp. | reverse complement strand
GCCATCGCCTGGAACGGTACCGGAAAACTCAACGGCATCACCACGATCCAAAGACTCAACACGCGCGGCGGCAGCGCCGAAGGCGCGTGTGACTCGTCCGGCACATTCCTCAGCGTTCCCTACACGGCCGACTACGCTTTCTACAAAAAGACGGGCCAATCACATTGAGCTCGCGAATGGAGGATGAGTTGCACAACGACAATGTTCGCCGACGCAAGAACGGCACCATCGACATCGATTTCTATCGCCGGGAGGCCTTCCTTCTTCGCAGGGAGGCAACGAACAAGTTCTTTCGGCGTACCGCCCGACTCGGGCGACCGCTTATCAGGGCGACAACGATCGTCCTGACCTACGCGTTGGTGGCACCGCGCGATCCGTTGCCGCTTGGCGCTGACTCCATATTCGTGTCGGCCGCCGTGCCGCTGCTTCCGACTGACGCGAAGAAATAATCGAAGAAAATAATCGAAGAAATGAAGGAGAAGATTCATGGGAAAAATCGTGGCGCTTTTATACGGCATCGTCGCGTATCTCGCGTTCGCGGTGACGATTGTCTACGCAATCGGCTTTGTCACCGGAGTAGGGGTGCCGAAGACGATCGACTCCGGGCCTGCCGGCAAGCTGATGGGGTCGATTATCATCAACTTGCTGCTAATGTCGTTGTTCGCAATCCAGCACAGCGTCATGGCGAGACCCCAGTTCAAGAAGTTGTGGACGCGCCTCGTACCGGTGGCGGTGGAACGCAGTACCTTCGTGCTTTTCTCAAGCCTCGCGCTCATGTTGCTGTTCTGGCAATGGCGGCCGATGCCGGCAATGGTATGGGAGGTGACGAACCCGCACATCGCCGCCTCGCTTTTCGGCCTGAGCTTGTTCGGCTGGGTCCTGGTCTTCGTCAGCACCTTCTTGATTAACCACTTCGAATTGTTCGGCGTGCATCAGGTCGCCAACAATCTCGCCGGCAAGCCAATGCCGGAGGCCCACTTCAAGACCCCGCTGCTCTATAACCTGGTGCGTCACCCGATCTATCTCGGATTCATCATCGCGTTTTGGGCAACTCCGGTCATGACCGTCGGCCACCTGCTGTTTGCCGCAGTGACCACGGCCTACATCTTCGTCGGGATCGCGCTCGAGGAACATGACCTGGTCGCGCTATTCGGCGACGAATATCGCCGCTACCGGCAAAGGGTGTCGATGATCGTTCCCTTCCTCGGGAGATCGTCGTAGGACGCGGCCGGCGCGTGGCGGCATAGCCAATCACGGTGGTTGTCCCCGCAACACCGTCACCGCCGGCCTCGTTTCACCCAAACCTGTCCTCTGCTAACGTTTGCCGGACGTAGCAGAGGACAATCGCATGGTATTGGCGCCGATCGCTGCCGAGCAAAAAACCAGAAATCCTGCAGCGATCAGAAGAGCGGTTGCAGAGTTGACCGCCGCGTTCGGCAATCGTGTCGTTACCTCGCAAGCGGTGCGCGAGCAGCATGGCAACACCGTCACCTGGATTGTCAACCAGCCCCCCGACGCTGTCGTCTATCCGCAAAGCACCGAAGAAGTGCAGCAGATCGTGCGCATCTGCGGGGCTAACAGCGTCGCGATTATTCCATTCGGCGTCGGGACCTCGCTCGAAGGCCACGTGAACGCCCCGCTGGGCGGCATATCGATCGACTTCCGCGACATGAGCAGAATTCTTGCCGTGCATGCCGAGGATCTTGACTGCATTATCGAGCCGGGAATCACGCGCAAGGCGCTCAACGAACAACTGCGCGACAGCGGCCTTTTCTTTCCGATCGATCCGGGTGCCGATGCGTCACTCGGCGGGATGGCAGCGACGCGCTGCTCCGGAACAAATGCCGTCCGCTATGGCACCATGAAAGATAACGTGATCGCGCTCAAAGTGGTGCTCGCCAATGGGGAGGTGATCGATACCGCGCGGCGCGCGAAGAAGACCGCCGCCGGTTATGACCTGACTCGCCTCATGGTTGGCTCCGAGGGTACCCTCGGAGTTATTACGCAACTGACCTTGAAGCTCTCGGGGATACCGGAGGCGATTTCCGGCGGCACCTGTCCGTTTCCTTCGGTCGAGGCATGCTGCAACACGACGATCCAGACGATCCAGTCCGGCATACCGGTGGCGCGTATCGAGCTCCTCGACGCGCTGCAGGTGCGCGCGTGCAATATGCATTCCAATCTTGGCCTGCCGGAGACGCCAATGCTATTTCTTGAATTCCACGGCACGCAGGCATCGGTCGCCGAGCAGTCAAAGCGTTTCGGCGAAATCGCGGCGGATTTCGGCGGCGGCCCTTTCACGTGGACCACGCGACCTGAGGAACGCTCGCGTCTATGGGAAGCCCGTCATCACGCAGCATTGTCGAATTTCGCGCTGCGGCCGGGCGCAGCCATGGTGGCCACAGATGTCTGCGTTCCAATATCGCGACTGGCGGAATGCGTCGCCGAAACGCAGCGTGACATAGAGCAAAGTCGTATCCTGGCACCCATTGTCGGGCATGTAGGCGACGGTAACTTCCACCTTACGTTGCTGATCGATATGGATGACGATGACGAGATCAGGCGCGCCAAGGCGCTGTCAGAGCGTCTGGTCGATCGAGCGCTTTCGATGGACGGAACCTGCACCGGTGAGCACGGGGTGGGGCAGGGCAAGATGAAATACATGGCCGCCGAGTATGGAACCGCGGCGTTGGAAGTCATGGCCTCCATCAAACGGGCGCTCGATCCGCAGAACATCATGAATCCGGGGAAGATCGTTGCGTTGGGCTGAGCCACGCGCCGAATTGGCGCGGGCGGGGCGCGACACAGAATCGCCGCCATAATTTGCGAATATAGCCTAGATTCACGGCTGGCTGAGGTCCCCCGCCGGACTCAGATTCGGCGTTGGAGTCTGTTTTGCAAACAACCCTGCTTGGATTGGCGATTGCGATCATCCTGGCGCTAGTAGCGGCGCTGGTCGGTCCAATGCTGATCGATTGGGGCAATCATCGCACCCTGTTCGAGGCCGAGGCGAGCCGTCTGATCGGTGTCAACGTGCGGGTGACGGGCCCGATCAACGCGCGCCTCCTGCCATCGCCGCAATTGACCTTAAATGAGATCTCGATCGGCGAAGGGCGCGACCGTATCCGGGCCCGGTCGCTTGGAATCGAATTCGGCCTCGGGCCGCTGATGCGTGGCGAATGGCGCGCCACCGAAATGCACCTGGTGGGGCCGCAGGTCACCCTTGGGCTGGATGCGTCCGGCCACGTGCGCGCTCCAAACCTCGCAGTCGCATTCAAGCCGGACGAACTATCGATCGACCGGTTAAGCATCGCGGACGGTACGATCATCCTCACTAACGAGGCCAATAGTGCGACCGTCAGGTTTGAGCGAGTCTGGTTCAATGGCGAAGCCCGCTCGCTTGTCGGACCACTAAAAGGCGAGGGCGGCGTCATCGTTGCTGGCCAAGCCTATCCGTACCGCATCGCGCTCGGCCGGTTGAATGACGATGGCGCGGTCAAGCTACGCGCCAATGTCGATCCGGCGGATCACCCGCTCGGCGTTGAAGCCGACGGGACCCTGACCTTCGTCGCGGCCGAACCGCGTTTTGAAGGAGTTCTTAGTGTCTCGCGTGCAGTGGGCATCGCCCAGCGCAATCCCGGTCAGGCCGTTCAGCCGCTGACGCAGCCATGGCGGGCAAGCGCAAAGATCAAGGCGACCGGCCGCTCGGCGCTGATGGACAACATCGAGTTTCAGTACGGCTCGGAAGATCAGGGCACCAGACTGTCGGGAGTTGCCAATTTTAATTTCGGCGAGCATCCGCGGCTCAGCGCGGTTTTGTCTGGCCGCCAGATTGATCTCGACCGTGCGGTTTCCGGCACTGGCGGATCGAAGCAACCGGTTGGCTATACCGTGCGCAAACTGGCAGAACTGGGTGCCTCAACACTTCGCACGACGCTGCCCGTTCAACTCGGTCTGAGTATCGATTTGGTCACGCTTGGCGGAAACAGCATTCAGAATCTGCGTGGCGACATCAGCAACAGCGGCGATGGATGGGATCTCGACCGACTCGAATTCCGCGCC
>DAISKM010000056.1:0-11991 GCA_036820945.1 Pseudolabrys sp. | reverse complement strand
CGGTAAGGGCGGCCATCGAGTTATTCACGTCTTTTCGGTGGCTTCCTCGTCGTTTTCCCTACCAGTGCACCTTAAATCCGGCGCTGATGCTCTTGCTGCTGGTGGCTTGGCCGAAATCGGTCAACGCGGTGGTAACCTGGAGTGGGCCATAGAGCTTCTGTTCGGCGCTAAACGTATTATGTGTGATCGGGTCGTTTCTGACACTCGTCAGTCCCGCGCCGAGCGTTGTCCCGGTCGGCAGGATGTTGAATTTGACCGATCGTTCGTTGCCGAATACCTGACTCGATCCGGGCCCGGCGGCCGTAGGCAAAGTCATAAATGGCATGTCAGTCGGCCCCGTGGCGGGCTGGCCGAGCGTTTCGGTGACCGAATACGTGCTTTGCAAGGTAACCGCGAAACGGCCGCCGAAGGGAATCGATTGCTTGAGCGTAGTGCCAACCTTGCCTTGCTCGTTGAAGGGGTCGACCCGCGCATCAACACTTCCGAAGTTCGCGACTCCGATTGATGCCCAGGCGGCTCCCGAAGGAGAAGTGTCGCCCGTCGTCAGGAGCGGGTGATCGAAGGCACTGCGGCCGCTTGTTGGACCAAGATCGGCTCCGGCCGAATTGCTCCATTCCGTTTGCAGCGGTTGCTTCACAACGACTGTCGATGAACCGTCAGGCTTTTCCGTTCGGGTGATGTCGAAGTCTTTGTCGGACACCCCCGGCAAACGCAGCGGCTTTTTAGGTGGAGTGGCAAGGGCCGCCGGATCAAACACGAGCGCGTTGCCCAACATCGCGCTTTCCTCGGGCGTCAGTGGAGCTTCCGGAACGAGAGCACTACTGTCGTCGACAGTTTGCGGTGCGTCTTGTGCCAAGACTGCCGAGGCGGCGACTAACAGCAGACCAGCCGTCCACAATGCACAGTGAGCCTTTGCCCGCATGCAAAAATCTTCCCCGCATGTTTTCCGGAGGTTTCTGGGCCAAACCGGTTCAACAGCCGTTGCGGCTATGTCATGGAACTTTGGCGAAGCTGTGGAAGGGCTTAGAAGGTTTTGTCACAAACACCGCGCTGCAATTGCCTCACTGGTATGCTCGACATGGGCATCGAAGCGGCCGAGATCGCGATCGCGTTCCACGCCGCTTTTGCACAGCGCGGTGACGGCGCGTGCCTTCACCAGCTCGAGAAAGTAAAGGCGCGTGGCGGTACAGATGTCTGGACCAGTTGTGGCGCCGAGACTTCTGACCCGAGCCTTCATGGTCGCTACGTTCGCCGTTGCGTCCGCTAGACTGCGATCGCAGCCAGGCGGAATCGCCGGTTCCGGTCGGGCAGCTGGGGCAGCCAGAAGCGCCAATGCAAAGGCGGTGGGAACAACAAGTCCAGCAAACCAAAGGAAAGCGTGCAAAAAACGCTTCAGCATGGCTGACCTCCGCGAGCCCTTGGTCGTGCGGAGTGAAGAAAAGGTTCATCCACCGAGGATGAAACTGGACCCTGTGCGACGAGTTTACCTTGATTGCGAACAGGCAGCGCCCAGGAGCACGATCATGCCCGCGCTAATACCGGCGATCCTGACTGCATCGCAGCTTGTTCTGGCTGCGGATTCTATCCCGAAAGTCGACGTCGAGCGCACGTGTCGGCCGGCGGCCACGGCGCGAGTTCTGCCTGGGCGTGACTCAGCGGCATGTCAGCGAGACGAACAAGGTGCCGCAACAAGCTCGAGCACGAATGGAGCCAATATAGCGCTGCGCAACGCAGCCAATGCGCAGGGTTTGCCGCGCTTGATCGGGCACCGAGCTACGTCGAATTGCTGACCTGCCTGGAAATGGCCAAGCAAGCCAAGGAGGTGCCGCAAGACTCGAAGATGGGGACGACAGGACAGCGTTAATATATTCAAGGCTTCTTGCCGGGCGGAGTATTATACGGGCTGCTGGAAGAACCCTGCGTCTGCGACAGCTTGTAGGCGGAGAGCTGCTTGGTCCTGTCCTTGTCAGCCTTGGGCTTCTTCTTTTCCTTTGTCGAACGCATCTGACCTTTTGCCATAACCACCTCCCTGGCGTGGAGCGATGGCGAATGCTAGCCCGTGCGTCGATTGGCGCAAGAGGATGCCGCCCGGATCCGGGGAGCTGGCGTCAGGTCTTAGGCGGGGCCGCCGCCGTCGTTTTCATCTTTTCGTCAATGCATTTATTCACGAGGTCGGCGCGCCTATCGAGGTTTTCGCGAGCACTGCTCTTTTCGGTACGCATCCAGCATTCACGGGCCGCCCGCGTGCGCGTCATCGGCTCGGCGTTCTGAGCAGGTTCCCCCGGCCGGGAGGCATGGGCGGTCGTGGTATCGGTGTCCGGCCTGGCCGACGAAACGGTCGCCCGGGGGGCGTCGCCAGCCGTGGGACCAATGCCGTCAGTTTCGCAAGCTGCAAGCATGAAGAGACACGCCGCGAGCAACCCCAAACGAGAAACGAAGAAAGGAACGGCGGAAGTTACAGGCTTCATACTTGCGTCCAGACATTCAGCTTTGAAGCGCGAGGGTGAGGCGGTCGGCTATTTGCCCGAAAACACCCTCACGCGCAACGCCCTTGGAAACCGGCCATCACAATCGCGTGCGCGAGAACGAACCCCCGCGCGCGGGGGAACGTTTATTCCTCAAAAGGCCGCGGAACCAGTTCTGGAGGCAACAATTATGCGTATCTTTTTGACAGCCGCCGCGGCGGCTGCACTTGTCTGTAGCCTCGCCCAAGCCGACGAGCACACCCAACCGCCCGCAAACGGCGACGCCGCAGTTGGCATCGGTATCATCTGCAACACGTCGCAACAGGCGCAGCAGTTCGTGAAGCTCCGAAGTTCCGGCGCCCGGCCCGAACAAGCGATGCTGGCAGTCAATGCCGGCGCGCGCGATGCCCGCGCGTGCGGGGTCGCGGCAGTCGCTTATGTCCGTGACGGGACTGTGGACACCATGAAACTCCGGGACAGGCTGGTTCAGATCGTGCGCATCAACGTGGTGGCTGGCTTTAACGGCTCCGGCTGGCAACGAGTCTCTGATCTGGTTCAGTACGCTGTCCTCGAAGGTGAAGGCGAATCCGTTTAACGCACGGCGGAATGTTCCTCCGCAACCGGCGATGCGGTCGCGCGTTCTTCGTAGGGCGGCGACATTTGAGGAACGAGCCATGCTATCTCGTTTCGTGGTTGCCGGCGCATTGTTGGCGCTCGCAATCTGCGGCGCACACGCAGATGAAAATCAGCATTCGCCGGGAGCAGTAGAACAGCACGGCGACGCCGTGTCGCAGAACGTGAAGCTGCCGGCGCTCCATTTGACCAATCCACAGCGCGAACAGGTTCGCAAAGCTGTCTTCAGCAAGCACAGCGACGTCGAATTCCCGCCTGCGGAGACGAAATCGGCAAAGAATTTTGAGCCGAAAGTAGGGGCGACGCTGCCGCAAGGTCTCGTTCAGGACGGGTTTCCGGATTCGGTCATCGAACAATTGCCGCAACTGCGCGATTACGCATATTTGAAATTGAAAGACCAGGTGCTGATCGTCGATGCGATCAGCCGCAAGATTGTCGACATTTTTTCGGAAACGCAGCCATTAACCTGAAAAGATTAACGCGATACTTAACCAATTCGGCTGTTTTGATTTGCTCTGAGGCGTCTCCTTCTCGAGATTAAGCCGTTACCGAGGTCGCGATCTCAAGTCGTGACGATTGAACTTGGAAAACGCATGGTCGCGAAGGTTATCCTTGCAATAGCGGCGGCCGCTTTCGTCGGCGCACTGTCTGGCAGCACTGACGTATGGGCGCGCGGGGGCAAAAGCGGCCATGGTGGCGGGATGCGCTCCGCATGGATGGGAAAGAACACGCACGGTGTTCACGGTAAGTTTGGTCGCCGGCACTTTCCGGGCCAGATGCACCGTTCGCACGGACACGATCAACATAAGAAGAAGCAACAGCATCGTCACGACTTTGCGCAGGGGGTCTGGCACAAGGCCTCGGGCAAGCAGTCGGATTTCCGCAGAAATTGGCAGGGTGGCAGCAGCTCCGGTGGCGGTGGGGACGGTTACGGCGGGAGCGTCGGGGACGTCTGCATAAACTCGCAATTCTGCCAGGGCGTCTGGTACCAGGTGACGAAATCACCGACTTCCTCTGAGTCATCGGCGAGCTACAAGCGAAACTCGCAACCTTTCGACAAGTGATCCCCAATCAATGGCAAATCATCGAACCGGTGAGCGAAAGATGAATCGCATTAGCGGCTGCAATCCAAAACTTCTGCTCGGCGCCGCGGTCGCGGCATGTGCCTTTGCTTATGGATGCCTTCCGTCGCAAGCCGCCGACCTGGGCACGGATTATCATAGGCCGGGCGTCAGACATGTCAGGACGACGTTGTATTTCTCGAACTGGCGTGACCGCTGTGCCTATGCGGGCTTCTACTGTCTCTATGCCTGGGACGGCTACGTCTATCATTATCCTTGGGACGATCGTCCATCCGCGTATGCGTTCGCGCGTCGGCATCATCGTCGACATTTTTACTAGGCACAGCACAGCTGCCGCGGCACCTTCCTCGGACCTTTAACGACGCTTGTTACTGCGGAAGCCGCCGCGCATTCCCGGCCTTCCCAGCTTCGAGCGCGGAGAATCCGGTCGCGACGGCTTCACCTCGTGCGACAAGGCAATGCCCATTTCGTCGAGATGCGGCTTGTGCGGCCGGCTCAAGCCCTTCGTCTGCGCCACCATGACATCGCGCGCCGCTGGATTGTCCAACACCGCGAGTTCGGTCGCGCGAAGGCGCTTGATTTCGTCGCGCAGCCGCGCGGCCTGCTCGAAGTCGAGATCGGCCGCCGCCTCGCGCATGCGCGTCTCAAGGTCGGCAATCACCGCCTCGAGATTGTGACCAATGGTGGCGGCTTCGGCGAATTCGCCGGAGCCGGCGGGCCCGGTGGCAATGAGCACGTGGTCGCGCTCGTACACGCTGTCGAGAATGTCGGCGATACCCTTGCGCACGCTCTCCGGCGTGATCCCATTTTCCGCGTTGTAAGCCTGCTGCTTTTCGCGCCGCCGGTTGGTCTCTTCGATCGCGCGCTGCATTGAGCCCGTGACCGAGTCTGCATAAAGCACAACCTTGCCATCAACGTTGCGCGCGGCGCGGCCGATGGTCTGGATCAGGCTGGTCTCGCTGCGAAGAAATCCCTCCTTGTCCGCGTCGAGAATAGCCACCAGCGCGCATTCGGGAATATCGAGGCCTTCACGCAGCAGGTTGATGCCGACCAGCGCATCGAATGCGCCGAGCCGCAGGTCCCGGATGATCTCGATGCGCTCCAGCGTGTCGATGTCGCTGTGCATGTAACGCACGCGGACTCCTTGCTCATGCAGATATTCGGTCAGATCCTCGGCCATGCGCTTGGTCAGCACGGTGACCAGCGAACGGAATCCCCTGGCGGCGGCCTGCCGTACCTCGCCGACGAGATCGTCGACCTGGGTGCGCGCGGGCCGCACTTCGACCGGAGGATCGATCAGCCCGGTGGGTCGGATCACCTGTTCGACGAATACGCCGCGCGACTCTTCCATCTCCCAGGGGCCCGGCGTTGCCGAAACGGCAAGCGTCTGCGGACGCATGGCGTCCCATTCCTCGAAGCGCAGCGGACGGTTGTCCATGCATGACGGCAGCCGGAAGCCATATTCGGCGAGCGTTGCCTTGCGGCGGAAATCGCCGCGATACATACCGCCGAGTTGCGGAATCGTGACGTGGCTTTCGTCGACGAAGACGAGCGCGTTGTCTGGCACGTACTCGAACAATGTAGGCGGCGGCTCGCCCGGCTTCCGGCCGGTGAGATAGCGCGAGTAGTTCTCGATGCCAGCGCAGCTGCCGGTCGCCTCCATCATCTCGAGATCGAAGGTTGTGCGCTGCTCGAGCCGTTGCGCCTCCAAAAGGCGCCCCGCGGCATTGAGCTGGTCCAGGCGCTGACGCAGCTCCTGCTTGATGCCGGCAATCGCCTGCAGCAACGTGGGTCGCGGCGTCACGTAGTGGGAATTGGCGTATATCTTCACGAAGTCGAGCTCATCAGTCTTCTGACCGGTGAGTGGATCCATTTCCTCGATCTTCTCGATCTCGTTGCCAAAGAGGTGAATTCGCCAAGCGCGATCCTCGTAGTGCGCCGGGAAAATATCGACCGTATCGCCGCGCACGCGGAACGAGCCGCGATAGAAATCACCTTGCGTGCGCTTGTATTGCAGCGCGACCAGATCGGCGAGCAGCTGGCGCTGATCGATTTTACCGCCCTGCTTCAGCGTGAAGGTCATTGCCGAATAGGTTTCCACCGAGCCGATGCCGTAAATGCACGACACCGAGGCTACGATCACCACGTCGTCGCGTTCGAGCAGCGAGCGCGTCGCCGAGTGACGCATGCGGTCGATCTGCTCATTGATGGTGGATTCCTTTTCGATGTAGGTATCGGTGCGCGGAACGTAGGCCTCGGGCTGGTAGTAGTCGTAATAGGAAACGAAATACTCGACGGCGTTGTCAGGGAAGAATGACTTGAACTCGCCGTAAAGCTGCGCCGCCAGCGTTTTGTTTGGCGCAAGAATAAGGGCAGGGCGCTGCGTCGCCTCGATCACCTTGGCCATCGTGAAGGTCTTGCCCGAGCCGGTGACGCCGAGAAGCACCTGGGTGCGATCACTGCGCTTGACGCCCTCTACCAACTCCTCGATTGCCTGCGGTTGGTCGCCCTTCGGCTCGAACTCGGAAGCGATGACAAACTTCTTGCCGCCCTCCGATTTCTCCGGGCGCGGCGGGCGATGTGGCGTCCAGGGCGTTGCAGTGAATTCAGCCCGTCCTTCGCGCAATAGCCGTTCAAGAGACTGCTGGCTGGCAATGCCGGCGAAACCGCCAGGTTGCGTGGGCAGGTCGGCCCGCGGCAGACGATATTTCGGATCTTGCTTTTTCTGAGCGGGCGCGAGTGCTGTTTCCTCGTCGCCAAGCCCCAGCTCGTTCGCCAGCTGCGGATCGAGGCCCGTGATCGGAGAAGCCGCGTAATCACGCTGCTGGGAATCGTTGAATTCCCGGGGCGTCGATTTGCGCGCCTTGTGCGCCTCGGAAAAATCGCGTCGGCGATCCCACGAATTGTCAGGCGGCGGTTGTAGTCCCGTGCCGGAGCCCCTGCCGGCTGTGCCGCGGCTGATGCCCGGATTGAGCACGTCCGCAAGCTCGTCCGGGGTCGCCGGCTCATCCGGCCGCGCAGCCTTGGCGCGCGTTGGCCGGGCCGGATCCTTTTTCCGCAAATTTTTGGGCTTGTCGGGAGATTTCGCCATTGCTCCGAATATGGGGCGAGTCCGCGGGCGAGGAAAGGGCGGTACCTTAGCCCCGCATCGCAGTGCTAGATTGGCCTTAAGAAAAACGGGAGGAAGGGATGGCGGAAATCAGTCTCACGCGGCGCCTTTTGCTGGCAGCATTGGGAACTGCGCCGTTTGCGCATTTGGCTGGCGCGCAAGCCGCCTGGCCCAATCGGCCCGTGCGCGTCATGGTGCCCTATCCACCCGCGGGCGGAGCGGACACCACGGCGCGCATCGTCTTCGGCAAGCTTGGGGAGATGCTCGGCCAACAATTCGTCATCGAAAATCGCGGTGGAGCCGGCGGCACAATCGGCGAGGCGGTGGTCGCGAAGGCGGATCCTGACGGATACACCGTCTTGCATGATGCCACGGCCTTCTCGGTAAACTCGTCGCTCTATTCCAACTTGCCGTTCGACTACAACAAGGACTTCGAGCCGGTCGCCCTCGTATCGCTGGTTCCAAACATCCTCGTTGTGACGCCGACCGTCCCTGTGAAGACGGTTGCCGACGTCATTGCGCTGGCCAAGGCAGCTCCGGACGGCATTGACATTGCATCGTCTGGCAATGGCACGCTGCAGCACCTGTCACTGGAAATGTTTCGGTACCGGACCGGCATCAAGATCAGCCACGTGCCCTACCGCGGCGGTGGGCTCGCGCTCAACGACGTGATCTCAGGGCAAGTGAAATTCTTCTTTGCCAATGGCTCATCGGTGGTAGGCCTCATCCAGGGTGGCAAGGTCAAAGCGATCGCGCATACGGGAAAGGGCAGGCTCACGAGTCTGCCTGATATTCCCCCGGTATCGGAAACCCTGCCGGGCTTTGAGGCCTACGAGTGGAACGGCGTTTTCGTGCCGCGGGGCACGCCCGGCGAGATCGTGCAGGCGCTTAATCGCGCCCTTAATGCCGCGCTGCGCGATCTCAATGTCATCAGCCGCTTCGAGCAGCTCAATATTGATATCCGCAGCACAACGCCGCAGGAATTCCGGGCCTTCGTGCAGGAGCAAATGGCCTTGTGGGGCCAGGTGGTCAAGGAAGCGAACATCCGACTCGGCTGAGCTTGTCGCTCTCACCGCGGCCTTTCGGCTACCGGTAACGAGCATCTACAGCGGGTGTCCGCTTTCGGGGACAAAGCGGACATGACATTTTGCGGCGCAGATGTCTGCTTTTGACCCAAAGCGGACATTTGATCAGTTCCAGAGAATAGCGTTGGACTTGAGTCCAACTCGATCCCACATCCATCGCGTGAAAAAATCAGTGATCAACCTAGCGGATGGATCACATGAAAAAGATAGTTTTTTCGGCGTTCGCATTGATTTGGGCCACTTTATCGCCGCACGCGCAAACGCTTTCCTCCGACGAACTTGCCCAGCGCGCTATCGAGCGTCGCGCCATTGAGGCGATGAACTGGGGCATGCCAGCAGTAAACTACGACCTGATGTTTCAGGCGATGGCTCGCGCTGGCGGTGCGATGACCAGATTGTCTATTGGTCGCAATTTCTCGACGGCAAAAACCAGTTTTTGACACCAAATCCCGATGTGATCTACCTCATGCCGTTCTTCGACACGAAGGACGGACCGATCGTGATCGAAATTCCGCCAGCGGGCGACGCGGGATCAATCACCGGCACGATTATGGATTGCTGGCAGGCGGCGCTTGAGGATGTCGGCCCCGCCGGCGTCGATAAAGGCAAAGGGGGAAAATATCTTATCCTTCCGCCCGGCTATAAGGGCGAGCGCCCCAAAGGATACATCGCACTGCCTTCAATGAACTTCCAAGGGTATGCGCTGCTGCGGTCGATACTAAAGGGCGGCAGCGACGCCGATCTCGCCAATGCTGTTGCCTACGGCAAGCGCGTCAAGCTCTATCCCCTTTCACAGGCGCGCAATCCACCGCCAACGAAATTCGTAGATGCAAACAACGTCGAGATGGATGCGACGATCCCTTACGATTTGCGTTTCTTCCGCTCCCTCGACCGCATGGTTCAGGCTGAGCCTTGGCTTCAGCGCGATAAAATGATGATCGACATGCTCAAGTCGATTGGCATCGAAAAGGGCAAGCCGTTCAATCCAGATGCCAAAACCCAAGCGAGCCTCGAAAGAGGAGCCCAAGAGGCACGCGCTTGGTTTGACGCACGCTATGAATTGGCGTTTCCGCCATTTTATGAAGGCGGCCGGTGGGCGTTTCCCGCCGGTCCGAACCTCGCGAAGACTGCGGCGACTTTTTACGAAACGGCCGACGCCTATTCGGTGGACGAACGGGGCCTCGTGGACACATACGCCTATAGCACAATCAAGCACCTCGGCGCGGGACAGTTCTACTTAATGACCACGAAGGATAAGACGGGCGGCGCGCTCGATGGAGCGAACAGCTATCGTCTCGTGATACCGGCCAACGCGCCAGTCCGGCAGTACTGGTCGATAGTGCTGTACGACCGCGACACGCATGCGCTGATCCGAGGGGTCTCGCGTCCAAGTCGCTCGTCACAGAGCCAAGGCTTGCAAAAGAATGGGGACGGCTCGGTTGATTTGTATTTCGGGCCGGCGGCTCCAGCAGGGAAGGACGCGAATTGGATTCCGACCGACAAGGGCCGAAAGTTCGAGGTTATGTTCCGCGCCTATGGGCCTGAAAAGGCGTTTTGCGACAAAACGTGGACATTACCGGACATTGAGAAGGTCGCCGCAAAGTAGCGTTGAATGCCCGCTATCGCCCTTAGCGGACATTTGTTTTTGCACCGCGAATGTCTGCTTTCAGGGGTAAAGCGGACTTTTGCGGCGTGAATGTCCGCTTCTGACTCAAAGCGGACATGGCCCCTTCCGGTTCGCCGGTTTAAGTCGGTACGATAGTCTGCCTTAGGACATCCGGGTGTGGGCATGAGGCGGCGCGAGTTCATTAGCTTAATTGGTGGCGTGGTTATTTCGTTGCCGATTGCCGCGCGCGCGCAGTCGGAGTCGCGGATGCGGCGCATCGGCGTGCTTATGCCCCACACGGCCACCGATCCGGAGGAAAAAGAACGAAACGCAGTGTTTGAGCGGAGCCTTCAAGAGTTGGGCTGGACGGTTGGCCGAGACCTGCAAATCGATTACCGCTCGTGCGGGGGCGACGCCACCGCCGCTCGCCGATATGCGGCAGAACTGGTCACGCGCGCGCCGGACGTAATCATGACCGCCGGCACTTTGACGATTGGGCCGGCGCTACAGGCGACTCGAACCATTCCGATCGTGTTCACGAATGTAGCCGATCCAGTTGGAGCCGGCTTCGTCCGAAGCCTGGCGAGACCGGGCGGCAATGCCACCGGCTTCACGAATTTCGAATACACCACGACCGGGAAATGGATGGAGCTGCTCAAGCAAATTGCGCCGCGCGTCACGCGCGTGGCGGTCCTGCGCGATCCCACGTCGGCGGCGGGTATCGGCCAATTCACCGCAATCCAGTCGGTGGCGCAATCGCTTGGGGTGGAGCTCACGCCGCTCAGTGTGCAGGACGTTGCAGAAATCGAGGCCGGCATCGCGGCGTTCGCGCGCACCGACAATGGCGGGGTGATCGTAACGGCGGGCGGAACGGGGTATCATCGCCATCTATTCATCGGGCTTGCGTCGCGCCACAAGCTGCCCGCAATCTACCCTTTCCGTTACTACGCCTTAGATGGAGGCTTGATCACTTATGGGCCCGATCCTCGCGATTTGACCAAACGTGCGGCGGGTTACGTCGATCGCATCCTCAAAGGTGAAAAACCTGCCGACCTTCCAGTGCAGGCTCCGACCAAGTACGAATTAGTTATCAACCTCAGGACCGCGAAGGCGTTGGGGCTCAACGTGCCAGTGCATCTCCAGCAGATCGCCGACGAGGTGATCGAGTGAGACGGCGATGTGCGCTAATGGCCCAAAGCGGACATAGCTAGTTGGACTGCTCATGTCTGCTTTTGACCCAAAGCGGGCATGCCGAGAAACGCAATTGGTGGCGCTATTGGGGTAAATTAATAGTGCCGTAGCCGCCGCCAATGCTTGTATCCACCGCCGGAAAAGCCGAACGCAGCTTGCCCATTCGCCCACGTTTTGGTGAGGCCACGCTTTGCGGCAAGCGGAATTTCCAAATTGGCGCCGCAACGATCAAGTGAACGTGATTGACGGGACTAGCACCCTGTTACGCGGGGTTTTTGCCGGTTGCACTGCCATCGCGCCGTCCGCTGAGGGATGGCGGCAACCAGGGAGGATTCTATGACAGCGCTTTCACGCCGTAGTCTACTGGCGGGCGCCGCGGCCCTTACCGTCGCAGGTTCGGTGAACGCTCCGGTGCGCGCCGCCGCGCCCATGGCCGGCAAGCAAGGGCCGAGCTTCTATCGCTACAAGATCGGTGAGTTCGAGGTGACCACGCTCAACGAGGGTGTCGTGCGCAATGCGACGCCGGCCAACCTGGCGGTCAACAAGACCCTGCCCGAAATACAGAAGGCGCTCGGCGACGCATTCCTGCCGACCGACCACACCATCAACCAGTTCAACGTCGTGATCATTAATACCGGCCGCAATCTCGTGCTGATCGATACCGGTTTCGGCGATAACGGCGCGCCGACCACCGGCAATCTCCTCAACAATATGACGGCTGCCGGAATCGATCCAAAAAACGTCGACACGATTCTAATCAGCCATTTCCACGGCGATCACATCAACGGTATCCGCGCCAAGGCGGGATCGCTCAATTTCC
>DAISKM010000055.1:5000-12210 GCA_036820945.1 Pseudolabrys sp. | reverse complement strand
ATAGCGGCGCGGAAAGTTCGCGCCACGCTGCTCAAGATCGCCAGTCATCTGCTCGAAGCTGCGCCGGACGACATTTTGCTCGCCGATGGAATGGCAAAGGTCGCTGGCACCGACCGGACCATCCCGATCGCAATGCTTGCACGCGAAGCCTATATGCAAACGCACCGTTTCAAAGGCGAGATTGAGCCCGGCCTTTCGGAAACAGGGCATTACGATCCCCCCGGCACATTTTCCAATGCCTGCCACGTCGCTATCGTCGAGGTGGACGTGGAGACCGGCCATGTCCGGGTTGAGAAATTTCTGGTGGCTGAGGACGCCGGCCGCATCATCAATCCAATGATCGCTGACGGACAGGTGCATGGCGGCATCGCGCAGGGAATTGGCAATGCGCTGCTCGAGGAAATTATCTACGACGATAACGGCAGCATTCTCACTGCAAGTCTGGCCGACTATCTGCCACCGACCGCGCACGAAATTCCGGAAATCGAACTTCACCACATAGAAACACCGAGCCAGAATTCAATCACGCGCGCCAAAGGTTTAGGTGAAGGCGGCACGATCGGAGCCCCGGCTGCGGTCATCAACGCAATCAATGATGCATTATCGCCGTTCGGCGTGGAGATCGACGAGTTGCCGGCGACGCCGCAAAGAATTCGTGCGCTGCTGCGGGCCAAGGAAAAGGCAGTGTGAATTCAAGCGGACGGCTGGGAGCTAATGTGAATAACAAAACGAACATCACCCTCACCATCAACGGCCGCGACCATGCGATTGCCGTCGAGCCACGGCGCACCCTGGCCGATGCTATTCGTGAGGATTGCGGGCAAACCGGTACGCACATCGGCTGCGAACATGGAATTTGCGGAGCTTGCACCGTCATCGTGGATGGCGAGCCGGTGCGCTCCTGTCTGATGTTCGCCGTACAGGCTGATCGCAAGAAGATCCGCACCGTCGAAGGATTGGCGGACGGCGAAAAGCTGCATCCCATGCAGCAGGCATTTATGGATCATCACGGCTTGCAATGCGGCTTCTGCACGCCGGGCTTTTTGATGCTGGCGGTGGGCGTGCTCGAGCGCGAACCCGATATCAGCGACGGCGACCTGCTTGATGTCCTGTCGTCCAATCTCTGCCGTTGCACAGGCTATCAGAACATCATCAAGGCCGTTCGTGCTGCAGCAAAAGAAATGCGCAAGTGACACTGCTCTCGCCAACCGCTCGTGCCCAGGATGAAATGTTGCTGCGCGTGCAATCAACATACGGGATTCCCGGTCGCGCGGCATTGAACGGGTCCTGGGATGCCTGACCAGAAGCAAAAAGTCATCGGCAGCTCGGTCCCCCGCCTTGAAGATCGGCCGCTGCTGATGGGCCTCGGCCGATTTGCCGCCGATGTCTCCTTTGCCGGCCAGTGGCACATGCGTGTCGTGCGCTCTCCGACGGCACATGGGAAAATCATGGCAATCGATAGCGAGGCTGCGCGCCGACTGCCCGGCGTTCATGCGGTCTGGACCCACGAGGATACCAAAGACATCCCCCACATTCCATTTCGTCTGACCGGGCTCACGGCGCTCGAACCGTATCAGCAGCCGGTGCTGGCAAAAAATGTCGTTCGTTATGTCGGTGAGCCGGTCGCCGTCGTCTTTGCCGAAGATCCCTATGTCGCCGAGGATGCCGCCGAGCTGGTACAGCTTTCAATTGAGCCAATGCGAGCGACGGTTTCGGCAGCTGAACCTCCGGCCATCTACGAGGATCAGCTCACGACGGAGGCAGACGTCCTCAAAAAAGGCTATGGCGACGTCGAAGCGGCTTTTCGAAATGCCCACGCCGTCGTCTCGCTCGAACTCTCCATCGGCCGCCATTCCGGCGTTCCGCTAGAAACGCGCGGCGCCATCGCGCGTTACGACGAGACTTACGACATATTGGAATTGCATGGCGCTGCTAAGGTGCCGCACTGGAATCGCGATACGATCGCACAGATGCTGCAGCGGAAAAAAGAATCCGTGCAGCTGTTCGAAGGTCACGTGGGCGGTGGGTTCGGCGTTCGTGGCGAACTTTATCCGGAAGACATACTGGTCTGCGCGGCCGCCTTAAAATTTCGTCGGCCGATAAAATGGATCGAGGACCGCCGCGAGCATCTGATCGCAACCAATCATTCGCGTGAACAGATCCACCGCGTGCGTGCTGCAATCGATGCGCAAGGCCGCATCCTTGGCATCGACGACGAATTCTTTCACGACAACGGCGCCTACATGCGAACCCATGCAGCAACGGTGCCTGACCTCGCAGCTGCAATGCTGCCCGGCCCCTACCGCGTGCCGGTATACCGCGCGATCGGGCACATTCGGCTGACCAACAAGACACCGTGCGGCACTTACCGCGCGCCGGGCCGTTACGAGTCGACCTTCGTACGGGAGCGACTGTTGGACGCAATCGCCGCCAAGGTCGGCGTGGACGGCGTCGAGATTCGCAAACGTAATCTCATCGACAAGGCAGAGATGCCCTATTCTCGGGGCCTCGACACACTCGGCACAAAAGTTGTCTACGATTCCGGCGACTATGCACTTCTGCTCGAGAAGACGCTCAAAGTGGCGCGATGGGATGAGCTTCAGGAAAAACTTAGCAAGCGGCGCAGGAACGGCGAGAAGGTCGGCGTCGGCGTGGCGATGTTCGTGGAAAAGAGCGGACTTGGTCCGTTCGACACGGTGCGCATCGAGGTGAAGCCGGATGGCGCAATCGACGTGATCACCGGCGTGGCTTCCGTCGGTCAGGGCGTGGAAACGGTGATCGCGCAGATCTGCGCCGATACTCTCGGCGTCCACTACGCGAATGTGCGTGTGATCCACGGCCAGACTGACCGAATTGCCCGCGGCATGGGTGCTTTCGCCTCGCGCGTGACGGTGATGTGCGGGGAAGCCACGCGGCTCGCGGCCAACAGGTTGCGCGCTCGCGTGCTGCAGGCTGCCGCGGAGCTGATGCAGACTAATGCCGAGTCACTCGACATCATGAATGGAGAAATCGTCCGGGCGAATGCTCCAGGACCATCGATGCCGCTTGCCGAGCTTGCGCGCACCCAATCCGATGGCCTCAGCGCGGAAGATACTTTCAACTCAACGCATATGGTCTACCCCTACGGCGTTCATGTGGCCGCCGTGCGCGTCGACACGGAAACGGGCGACGTTGCAATCGAGCGCTATGTCATCGCGTACGACGTCGGCAAGGCCGTGAATCCGAGACTGATCGAAGGCCAGATTGCCGGCGGCCTGGCGCAAGGCATCGGCGGCGCGCTGCTCGAGGAGTTCCGTTACGACGAAAATGGCGAGCCATTGTCGGTCACTTTTGCCGACTACCTCATGCCCACGGCGCACGAGGTCCCGGAGGTTTCGGTTCTAGTCGCCGAGGATGCGCCGAGCCCGCTCAACGCGTTGGGCTTGAAGGGTGCGGGCGAAGGCGGCACCAATCCGGTCGGCGCGGTGATCGCCTCGGCAATAGACGACGCGCTTCAACGGCCGGGCACGGTCACTCAACTGCCGATTACACCACAGCGTCTGAAGGCGCTCCTGTAAGAGCGACTATCCGTCTCCCCGGGCCTCGACTACAATTCCCTACGGTCCGTCCGGGCCGCCAGAAGCAAAAATATTGGGATAGGAAAACAATGACGATCATCAGCAGATGGGGATTGGCCGTCACTGCCGGCGTGCTGGCCGTCGCTTTCAACGCCAATGCGCAGGAAAAGCACTATCGTTTTGCACACGACCAGCAGCTCAATTCAGGCTACAGCGTCGCCTACGACATCTTTTCCGCCAAGCTCAAGCAATTGAGCGGAGGCAAGATGTTGGTCGACCAGTATCCGGGTGCGCAGCTTGGACAGGAACCGCAACTCCTGCAGCTGGTGAAATCGGGCGATCTCGATTTCGCAATTGTATCGTCGGCAAACACCGCAACGATCTCGCCGCAGGCGGGCGTCATGTCGCTGCATTTTCTGTTCCGCGACGAAAACCACATGGTCAAGGCACTCGCCGACCCGAAGGTATTCGAAGCGATCCGCGACATGATCGACCAGACCGTGCAGGGCATCCACGTGATTGGCCTCGGCACGCAGGGCCTGCGCAACATGTACAGCAAAAGGGAAATACACAAGATCGAGGACATCAAGGCTCTAAAGATCCGCGTGCAGGCGACCGCGACCGAAGATGCAACCTTCGCGGCTTATGGCGCCCAGACGGTTCATATGCCGTTCGGCAGCGTTTACACATCGTTGCAGACGGGCGTCGTCGACGTCGGAGAGAATTCGGTCAACGTCTATCTCATCAACAAGCATTACGAACCCGCGCCTGTGCTTTCGATGACCCAGCACGAGGCCAACAACGCCATTGTCTGGATCAGCGACAAGCTGTGGCAGAGCCTCAGCGACGAGCAGAAAAAGTGGGTGCTCGAGGCGGGCCGCGAAGTCTCGCTGCAGGAACCGAAGAAGGCGTTCGAGCTTGAAGACGCCGCGGCAGGCAAACTCAAGGCCATCGGCATCAAGATCGTGACCGATGTCGGCAAGTCCGGCTTCAGAAAGATTTCTGATCCAATGCTCGACAAGCTCGCCAAAGATCTCGGCCCGCATGCCGACAAGATCAAGACGCTGATCAAGTCGATCCAGTAGTCACGCTCAATTCAGTGAAATAAGAGGCCGGTCCTGCCGGCCTCAACCTTAGCGGACGGGCGTGATGGGTATCGCCGACAAGCTGGTTCTGCAACGCCAGCGTCATCTGAAATGGAGGGCACTCGACCCGCTCGAGATGATCTTGATGATCTTCTGCGGCGCGACGCTCTTCGGGTTCTCGATGTCGGTTTGCGCCGATATCGCGACCCGACTACTGGCCAGTCCCTGGCTCTGGCTGCAGGAAGTGACCTCGACGCTATTCATCTACGGAATTTTTATCGGCGCGGCGGTCGCAACCCGCCGCAATGATCACCTCTATCTCACCGCCGTCGCCGAATCGCTGCACGGCAGGTCACGTCTTGTCGCAGAGCTCCTGATACGTCTCATCGTGCTGGTAGTCGCTGTCTGCCTGATCTACTACGGCTATCTCAACTATCTGCGCGGATTCGGCAGTTTTCGCTTGCCGTCAAATACGCCGATTGCCTCGCTCTATGCAGCGATCCCGATATCGGGCGTGCTGATCGCACTGTTCACGATCGAGCAGATCGTTAACGGCTGCCGCAACGGGTTTGACCATCCCGAACCGCAGGAGCCGGACCATTCAGCCGCCTTCGGCGCATCGAGACCGGAGGAGCCGCGATGAGCGCCCCGATCATCCTAGCGCTGATGACGGTGTCTTTTCTGGCCTTCGGCTATCTTGGCGTGCCGGTGCCGTTTGCGCTGCTCGGGGGTGTTTTCATCGGCGCGTTGCTCGCGGATGTTTCGCTGCCCGCCATCCTTCAGAAGGTCTTCGACGGCGTCGACAATGAGGCGCTGCTCGCGATTCCCTTCTTTCTCCTGGTCGGCGAGCTCATGAGCTCCGCCAATGTGGTCGTGCGCATCGCCAATCTGTCGATGGCGCTGGTCGGGCATATTCGTGGTGGCCTGTCGCAGGTTGTCACCGTGTTCAGCATGTTCTTTTCCGAGATGTCGGGCTCGACGACCGCCGATGTCGCCGTCATGAGTCGTGCGCTCGGCGGACCAATGAAGAAGGAAGGCTACGATGGCCCGTTCATCGCCGCGATCATTGCCGCCGCATCGACCATCGCTGCGCTGGTGCCGCCCAGCATCACTGCCGTGGTGTACGGCGCGACCGGTAACGTCTCGATTGCCGGCCTTTTCATGGCCGGTTTCTTGCCCGGCCTCATGATCGGCTTCGGACTGATGACTTATTGCTATTTCTTCGGTCCGATCGGATTCAAGCGACGGCGCGCATCGTTCGGGATGATTGCGCTGGCGACGCGTGATGCGGCGCTACCCCTGATGATACCGGTCATCCTGCTCGGCGGCATTCTGAGTGGCTGGTTCACGCCCACTGAAGCCGGTGTCGTGGCAGCGCTATGGATCATTGTCGTCATCATTCCGGCGCTCAATCCCCGGCATATCTGGAACCTGCCCTATGATTTCTGCCTCGCGGGACTGATTTTCTCGCTGCCGCTAATCACAATTGGAGCTGCCAATGCCTTCGGCTACCTGCTCGCTTATCTGCGCGGCGCGATCGTGATTTCCGAATGGATCGTAGCGATCGCCGGCACCGACCCGCATCTCATCATGTTGTTGATGGTGTTGCTTTTCACCATCGTCGGCGACTTCATCGAGCCGGTTCCGACCATCATCATTTTCATGCCGCTGGTGAATGCTCTGACTGCCGTCGGCCATATCAATCCGGTACACATGGGGGTGGTGCTGATCGCAACGCTCGCCTTCGGATTGATCACTCCCCCTTACGGGCTGGTGTTGCTGATGGCGTCGAAGTTCGTTGGCGTACGTTTTTCGCAGGCGTTGAGGGCAGCTTTGCCAATCTATGTCGTGTTTTTCGCGACGATCGCGTTCTGTATCTTTTTTCCCGAGGTTGTGCTCTGGCTGCCAAAGCAGGTGCTGCCGACTTCGGTCGGCTGCTTTCAAAATCCAAGCCGGACCGGACTGATTTGTCCGCATGGCTGACCGTGCCGATCGACAGTGACATACGGCCGAAACTCAAGGCGCCTCCCGGCACCTGCGACACGCATATGCATGTCTACGACGGCAAATATCCCACGGCTTCGACGGCCAAGTTTGTCCCGCCCGATGCACCCGTGGCAGCATATCGGAAAATGTGCGCGCGTCTCGGTATCGAGCGCACCGTGGTCGTGCAGCCGTCGACCTATGGAAAAGACAACCGCTGCACGCTCGAAGCAGTCGCGGCGATCGGCCCCAATGCGCGCTGCATCGTCGTCGTCGATGAAGACGTGACCGACGCAGAACTCGAGCGGCTGACAAAACTCGGTGCAAGAGGGATCCGCTTCTTCATGCTGCCGGGCGCTCCCCTGCCCTGGGAGATCCTCGAAACAATGTCCGCGCGGGTCGCACCGTTCGGTTGGCACGTGCAGCTGCAACTCGACGGCCGCGACCTTCCCGAACGGGAGGCCGTGCTCAAGCGCCTGACCAGCACGCTAGTAGTCGACCACGTAGGAAAATTTCTTGAGCCGGTGCCGCTCGATCACCCCGGATATCGGGTCCTCCAGGGCCTCGTGGATCGCGGCCGCACCT
>DAISKM010000055.1:0-4990 GCA_036820945.1 Pseudolabrys sp. | reverse complement strand
ATGCCTGCTGCCGACCCGGTCATCGCAAGCATTCGCGGCAAGCTCGGCGATGCCGTCCAGAAGGCCGAGACGCTGGCGAAGGCGCTGGCGAAAAGCGCGCCGGAGCGGATGTTGTGGGCCACCAACTGGCCGCATCCGACCCCCGGCGCGCCAGTGCCGGACGACGCCTGGATGCTCGACATGCTGCTCGACTGGATTCCGGAAGAGACCGCACGCAACAAGGCGCTCGTCGACAATCCAGCGCATCTTTACAGATTTTAATCGGGTTACACTGGAAAATCCGGCCGATATCCTTTTGCGGTTTTTTCGACATGGCCGGCGAATGGCAGTCCGACATGAGCGGGAAACACCAGCGCGCCGCTTGAGGCGCAATAGTCGAGCACCTTGCGACGGCTGACACGCGCCTGCGCGGCATCCGAGTTTTTCGGAAAATTCCAGTCCGGATAGTGGACCTGCAGCAGGTGATGCCACACATCGCCGATGAAAGCGGCGCGCTGGCCCTTGCTCTCAAGCTTGAAGAATACGTGACCCGGCGAATGGCCCGGCGCCGAGTCGATCTCGATGAAATCGTTAAGCCGGAAAGGGCCGCCGCTCACCAGATCGGCTTTGCCGTACTCGAGAATCGGCACGACGCATTCCCGGAACGTGCCCAGCTCGGCCGGTCCTTCTTTCGGATCGGCATCGATCTTCGAAAAATAGTCCACGTCCGGCTTGGAAAAGACATACCGGGCATTGGGAAATGTCGGCACCCATTTCCCGTCCTTCTGCCGGGTGTTCCAGCCAACATGGTCGTGATGCAAATGGGTGCACATCACCAGGTCGATTTCCTCAGGCCGGGCTCCCGCGGCGGCAAGCCGCTCGAGGTAGGGCAAATTGAGCATGTGCCAGAAGGGCCGCCCCGGCTTTGCTTTGTTATTGCCGCAGCACGAGTCGATCAGGATCTTTTTGCCGCCGACCTGCAACAACCAGCTGTGAACCGCCAGCCTGATCAGTCCTGTATCCGCTTCATAATGGTGCGGCGCCAGCCAGGACTTATGCTCGGCCGCATGCGCATCAGTGAATTCCGGGAAAATATCCCGCGCCGGATAGGTCGGAAGGTTTGTTTCCTCGACGCGCGCGATGGTGGCATTGCCTACAGTGAACACAGGCATCCCCGAATCTATTTTTTTGGCAAGAACTCATTGGTGAATGTCGACGGGAAGTCGACTTCGGCGGTACCCTTCGGCTGCAGATAGGCGAATGTCGCCCGCGCCTGCGCTTCGCTCATGTGGCCGTCACGGGTCCATATCTGGCTGACGGTCTTATAGGCCTCGGCGTTGGTTTCCGCTGTCATGCTGGGATATTCCTTGGCCATGATTGCAATGCCGCGCTGGGGCTCGTCTTTGAGAATTTTTTGTGCTTCCGCAAAAATCTGCGCGACTTTCCGCAGCATCTCAGGCCTCTCCTTCATGACGTCCGGATGAGTGGCCAAGGTCATAAAGAGAATGTCGCGGAACTCGGGAATTTCGCCGTTCATCATGTTGAGAAAGATCTTTCCCTTGCCGGCTTGCTGCACCAGGACCCCGGCCGGCTCGAACGGCAGCGCGGCGTCGATCAGGTCTTTCTGAAAAGCTGCGACATATGACGGCGCTTCAGCACCGAGATAAACCGCCGAAATATCGCCGGGAAGCGTGAGGCCATATTTCTTTGCCAATACGCCGAGCATCTTCTCGCCCGAGCCGTTGGCGGAGGGCATCGCCACGCGTTGACCTTTCAGTTTCTTGATCTTGTCGGCGACGCTCAGTTTTTCCGAACCCTCCATGAGCTTGTCGCTTGCGATCACATTGTTGACCGGACGATTGGCGATATTGAAGAAGGAGACAATCCGTTTGCCCTGCACCGCAGCCGTCAGGACGTGCTCATAGGACAGGATGCCGACGTCCGCCTGCTTGGTAAGCACCGACTGCAGCGCGAGAGGACCGCCCTGCACGTAGGATACTTCGGGCTCCAGTCCATGTTTCTGGAACAACTTTTCCTGTACCGCGACGTACAGCGCGCCCGAGAAGTAGCCGTGGCCGATGTTGGTAATCTTTACGGTCTCAGCCGACGCAGCACCGGCAAGCGACGTGGCCACGGCAATTGCCGCCCAATTCAGTACCTTCATGCACATCCTCCCGGTATTGTTATCAGCGGCCGACGACCCGCCATTGTTGCATGCGATGTTGTACGAATTCGACGATAAAATTAAGTGCAACGGCAAGTAGTGCAATGACGATCAGCACCGCAAAAACTCCGGCGGAATCGAATTGCGAGCCGGAAAACTGCACCAGATAGCCGAGACCACGATTGGCCGCGATCATCTCCCCCAGCACGGCACCGATCAGTGCGTAGGGCACTGAAATCTTCAGGCCCGCAAAGACCCAGGACATCGCCGAAGGAATGATGACCTTGGTGATCACCTGCGTTCGCGTTGCCTTCATCAGCCGGGCTCCATCGATCAGGTCTTGATCGACCTCGCGCACGCCCGCATACGTGTTGAGAAACACAAGGAACAGCACGAGCACGGCGGCAAGAGCCACCTTTGATTCAATGCCAAGTCCGAACCACAGCACAAAAAGTGGAGCCAGCGCGACCTTGGGCAGCGCGTTGAGTGCATTGAGGTAGGGATTGAGAAGCCGGCTGGTGAAAGGCGAAACGCCGAGCCAAATTCCGAGCGCGACGCCGCCGATGGAGCCGACGATGAAGCCCAACACGGTGGCGTAGACGGTCGCCCAAATGTGGATGAATAGCGAGCCGTCGGCGATCCAATCGAGGAGCCTCCTGCCAACATCGATCGGATTGGAAATGAAAAAATTGTCGACCAGCCGACCCGAGGCCCCTTGCCACAGCAGAAGGATGACGACCCCCAGCGCCACCTGGCAGACCACCATGAAGCCGCCGCCAAGTGCCGGCACGCCGACATTCGCGACTTCGCCGCGAAATCCGCCCGATGTCGTTTCCGTATCCGGCGCGGTCACACTCTGTCCTCGTGGTATTCGACGCGCAGGCGCTCCCACAGCGTGTCGTAAAGTTCCTTGAATTCGTTGGTGAACCGCACATTGAGCACGTCGCGCGGACGCTTGAGACCAATATGCTGCTCAAGCGCCACCGTCGCCGGGCGGCGGGTGCAAACCAAGACGCGGTCGGCCAGTGTCACCGCCTCCATGAGATCGTGCGTGACCAGCACCACCGTCTGTTCTGTCTCGGCAGCCAGCTTGAGCAACAGATCATGCATCGCGAGCTTCAGCTGCGCGTCGAGGGCGGCAAATGGCTCATCGAGCAACACTGTTTCGGCTCCGTAAATCAACATGCGCGCAAGGCACGCACGCTTGCGCATGCCGCCCGAGAGCTCGTGCGGGTAACGATGCGCGAAGCCGTCGAGGCCGACGTGGTTGATGACTTGGTCGGCGCGCGCGGCGCGCTCGGCCTTCGCGACACCGGCAAGCTCCAGCGGGAATGCGACGTTGTCCCTCACCGTGCGCCACGGCAGCAGGTTATCTTTCTGCGTCATATAACCGACATCGGTATTCACATCGGACACGCGCGCGCCTTTGTACAAGATCGCGCCGGACGAAGGCGGGTAAAGGCCGGCGATCATGTTGAGCAGCGTGGACTTGCCGCAGCCGCTCGGCCCGATGATGGCGACAATTTCCTTTTGGGCGATCGTCAGGGTGATCTCGCGAACGGCATCGACCAGTTCGTCCTGCTTCCGGAAGGTCTTCGACACCTGGCGCAGGTCGATCATGACGGCGTCTCTAGAAGATCGACCGCTGATGGCCGCCGTCGACGTCGATATTGGCGCCTGCGATAAACGCGGCACGCTCCGAAGCGAGGAAGGCAACCGCTTTGGCGATATCTTCGGGCGTTCCCCAGCGGCCGAGCGGCACCTCCGCGCCCCATCTGCTTTCCTGCTGTTCGAGGCTGCGTCCGTAATAGACCTCGTTGTGCAACGTGAGGTTTTCAGTAAGCGGGCTCCTGATGCGGCTCGGACAGACCGCGTTGACGAGGATGCCGTGCGGCGCAAGCTCGTCGGACAGCGATTTCACGAAAGCATGCTGAGCGGCGTTGACCACCGTCGAAGCGATGGCACTGGCCTGCGGCACTTTCCCAGCCTGACCGATGATGACAATAAACCGACCGCCTCCGCGTCGCCTCATCCCTGGCACCACGCAGCGGGCCAGCTCCCAGGCACCCAGCACCTTGGTCCGGAAATGACGCTCCAGCGCTTCACCCGTGACCTCATCGAGACGGCCGGGCAGATGTGTTCCTGCATTGCTCACGACGATGTCGATGCCGCCTAAGGATTGACTGACGTTATCGACCAGGGCTGCGGTGTCAGATGGCTTGCAGATATCGGCAACAAAGCCCTTGACCCCGGCAGAACCAATGGTCGTTACGGCGCGGTCAAGCTTTCCTTGGTCACGGCCGCAAATGCCGACGCGACAACCTTCTGCCGCCAGGGTCCGTGCGATGGCCAGCCCGATGCCGCTAGTGCCACCCGTGATCAACGCGACCCTGTCGGTCAAACCGAGCTGCATGTCGTTTCACCCGAATACATAGCGATGATAGCCGCCGTCGACGCTGACGGCGCTGCCCGCAACGAAACCGGCGCAATCCGAGACCAGAAAGGCGACCAGATCGGCGACTTCTTTCGGCTGCCCGGTGCGACCGAGAGGATTGGCCCGGGTGAAGCCTGCCGCCGCCGTCGCCCGATCGACGCTACGCTCGCGCATCTCTTTTTGGATCAACGAAGCCAGCAATTCGGATTCGATATATTGCGGACATACCGCATTGACGCGAATGTTGTCGCGCGCCACCGAATCCGCCACCGACTTGCTCATTGCCATCAGCGCTGCGTTGGTAACGCCCGAGGGGAAACGATCGGGATGCGGATGACGCGCCGCCTGCCCCACAATATTGACGATGCGTCCGTCGCGCTGCGCGTTCATCGTCGGCAGCACCGCTTTTATCA
>DAISKM010000054.1:0-12458 GCA_036820945.1 Pseudolabrys sp. | reverse complement strand
GTCCCGCAACGAGCGCGGTCTTGGTGACGTTTTTGACCGGCGCTCCGGTCCATTGAATCGGACCGACGATCGACTGGTAATTGGTCGCCACGATCGAATCGAGAATGGACTTTGGATCCCCCAAATTCTTCGCGCGCTTGAGGACGTCGATCGCAACCTCGAACAGCGCGTGCTGGAAACCGATCGGCTGGGTCCACGGCCGGCTCGATGCCTTGGTATAGGCATCGGTAAGGTCTCGACAGCTCTGCCCCGTGAGGCCTGATTTGAACGGGTGGTTTGGCGTCCACCAGATTTCGCTGGTCAATCCATCGCCTCGCGCGCCCAGCGACTCGATAACCGAGGGGAAAAGCAGGGCTTTCCCGATGGTGACAATCTTCGGCTTGAATCCCTGCTGCGCGGCCTGCGACCAGAATGTTGCGAAATCCGGTGGGATCATGTTGCCGGTGACGATCTCGGCCCCTGCCGCCTTGAAAGCGGAAATCTGCGAGGTGAAGTCGTTATTCATGAGCTGATAGCGGCCGGGATCGTGCAATTTGTAGCCGGCTTGCGCGAGCGCCGGGGGCAAGCCGAGCTTGGCATCGCCCCAGGCATTTCCGTCCGCGTCGTTCGGGAAGAGTCCGCCGACGATCTTGTTGGTCGGCAAATCGTCCCACAGCGCGAGAAACGAAGCGATCACGTCCTCAAGACCCCAGAAGAAGTGATAGGTCCAGGTGAATCCTTTTTTCGGGTCGCCCTTGCGACCGAAGAAATAGGGCTGCCACGGGCAGTTGGTGGTGATGCAAGGCACCTCGTTCACCTCGGCCTGATCGGACACCGGATTCGTCGTGTCAGGCGTGGCCGATCCGACGATGAGATTGACCTTGTCTCCGAGGATCAACTCGGATGCGACCTCCGCGGCGCGACTGCCGCTTGATTGGCTGTCCTTGGAGATGATCTCGATCTTGTAGGTCTTGCCATTATTGACCAGACCCTTGCTCAAGATGCCGCGCACCTGCTCAAGGATGAAAGTATCGGCCTCGCCAAAGCCTGCGAGCGGACCGGTCTTCGGGCTGACATGCCCGATCTTGATGGCCTGCGATTGCGCCTCCGCGGGCAAAATGCGCAGAACAGCAGGCGCGGCAATGGCGCTAAAGCCGCTCTTGACCAGCGCTCGTCGAGAAATTCTCTTCACGTCGCTCATGTCGCCCTCCCTCTGGTGCGCGTCACGATTCCTAGGTGCGCAAACTCTTTGGATTGCCGCATTCCTCTCATTTATCCTGCCGTATAGCCGCCATCGGCATAGAGAATGTGGCCGGTGTAAAAATCCGACGCCTTTGAAGCGAGGAATAACAACGGGCCAGCCAAATCCGCCGGCTCGCCCAGACGGCCTTTGGGCACCCGCGCGAGAAATCCCTTGCGCACGGTTTGCGCCCGTTCGGTGTCCTCGTACATCCATGCCGTGAGCGGCGAGCGGAACACGGTCGGTCCGAGTGCATTCACGGTGATGCCACTCTCGCCCCATTCGCACCCCAGCGCCTTGGTGATCCCGTCGACAGCCGATTTCGAAGCGCAATAGGCGGTGTATCCGGCCGGATGACCGAGCAGGCCGCGCGCGGACGATGTGAGGATCACCTTGCCGCCCTGGCCTTGCTTGAGCATCTGCCTGCCGGCGGCACGCGCCATCAGCCACGACTGGTTGACGTTTGCGTCCATGACATCGAGAAAATCCTCGAGCTTCTGATCGACAATTTTCGAAACCTTGTTCAGGCCCGAAGCCACGACGAGAATGTCGAGCTGGCCGAACTTGTCGACCGCCGCCTTGACGATCTTGTCGCAGTTTTCTTCCGAGCTTGGTCGCAACGCGATGATCTCGGCTTTTCCGCCGAGCTTCTCGCATTCCGACGCGACTTTCCTGAGCTCGTCCGCCTTGCTTGCCGCCAGGACCACGTTGGCGCCGGCGCCGGCCAGGGTCTTGGCGGCCAGTGCGCCGAAGGCGCCCGACGCTCCGGTGACGATCGCAGTCTTTCCCCTGACGTCGAACAGCGACAGCGGATTTTTCAGGAAATCGTCGGACATGGTCAGCTCCACTTCAGCTCGCTCCGTCATCCTTCGCGGGCCGCCGCCAACTCAGGATGACGTGGTGACATCATTTCGCCGGGGGATTGGCGACGGCAACCACAATCGAGCAAACTTCGTTGCCGCGATTGATGATCTCGCGCGTTTCGTTGGGCTCGATGACGCAGGAGTCGTTGGCCTTGAGAACAGTCTCCTTGCCATCGACGATGACAGTCAGCTCGCCGTGCAGGACGAAATAGACCTTTTCCGGCGGAGAGGCGTCCGGCCCCGCGCCACCTCCCGGCAGGAAGTGCGAATAACCGAAGACGAGGCCTTTGGTGCCGCCCGCTTCGGCTCCGAACAAACGAAGCGATGTGTACTTGCGGTGATTGGGTGCATCGTCCCGCTTGGCGTCGGCAAAACGTTTGACGTGCATTCGAACTCCTCCCTCGATCGAGTCCCTGACTTGTTGTTGCGCGTTTCGAAGTGCGGTTTCGCCATCGAGCGCTAGAATTTCTTCCCGCGCTCGATGCGGTATTTCCCGCTTGGATCGACAATGGCAACCAGGCGCACAATGCAACCGTCGCCGCGCTCCCAATTCCACGGAAAGTAGGCGAACGTGCAGCGTTTGCCGGTCACCTTGTCAATGTCGCCGCCGACATTCTCGATGCCGAGAATGCCGTTCTTGAACAAGATGCGATGGACGGGCTCCCATTCGGGAAAATCGTCTTTCCAGTCCCGTCCTCCCGACCACTCGCGGTATTCCTCGGCGAGATGCGGGTGCAAAGGCCCGTTGCGCTGAGGGCCGATGGCCGTTGCGAGCGGATGATCATTGGCCTGCGTGTCGTGGCCGACCACCTTGACCTTCTTCTCCACGAACCATTCCCCGGCTGACGGAACGAAGCCGGGCGCGCGGCAGAAATAGTCTTCGCTGTCTTCATAGAACTTATGCCAGCCTGTATTGACGATAATCACGTCGCGCGGCCGCACGGTCTTGCCGCAGGCAGCCTCGAGGTCGTCTCCGGTGATCGGCTCCCACTTGTTCTTTGGAATCGAAACCACGATGCCCGAGCCGAAGAAATGTGGCAGGGGCACTTCGTCGATAAATGGCGTCCCTTGCACCACATGCGCAGGCGCGTCGATGTGGGTCGTGTTGTGCATCGAGGTCGTTATGCGCTGTGAGAGCACGCCCGACTTCGCCATGTAGTGGATGCGCTCAATCTTGACGTCTTCGAAATAGGGCCAGTTCGGCGACTGATAGCCAAAGCGGTGGGACAAGTTATAAAACTCGAGTCCCATGGAATTCCTGAGATTCTCTTCGAGCATCACGCCGCGAATTCTTTTGCCCACGGCATCCTCCCTTGTTCGCGCCTGGTGATCCGCTGCCCCGTGTCAGGCGGCGGCTGAAGTCATATGTTTCTCCAATGCGTTTTTGGTTGCGACCAGCCGCTCGGCGATCAATGCGTGATGCTCCTTGAAACGCTGAGTTGGCACCGGCACCGATATGGCGACTGCGTTGCCGAGTGGATCGTGCAACGCAACTCCGGCCGCACAAATTCCAAGCGTATGTTCTTCGCGGTCGTAGGCGATGCCGCTTTTGCGCGCGGTCTTGAGATCGCCGAGGAGCGCATCCAGCCCGGTGAGCGTGTGCGGCGTGCGCGCTTCGTAGGCGCGACCGATGAGCGCCTCGATGGCGTCATCGGTAAGCTGCGCCAGATATGCTTTCCCGTTCGCTGTGCAGTAGAGGGGAAAGGTATCCCCGACCGCAGAGACGGCACGCAAGCGCTGCGATCCGATGACCTGGTCGATAAACACAAGATGGTTTTTCTTCACTGTCGATAGATCGACAGTCTCATGCAGCTCCTCGGAAAGCCGCTCCAGAAAAGGACGCGCCAGTGCGATGAAATCGCTGCGCACCGACGCAGCAAGTCGAAGAATCGTGGGTCCGAGCCGCACGCGCCCGTTCGGTGTCGCTGCAATGACAAGCTTTTCGGTTTCGAGCGCCGCGACAATGCGCTGCACCGTGGACCGCGCGAGATTCACCTTTTGCGCGATCTGGCCGAGGCTAAGCCCGGCATTTTCCTCCTCGAGTGCGCGCAAAATGGTGGCCGCACGGGCGATCACCTGTACCTGACTTTTGTCGTTGATGACGTGGCGGTTCATCGGAAACGTCGGTGCTCAGGCGGACCCATGCCGCCTTGCATGTCGGTACAGGTTAGCCCAAAATACGGTACAGACAAATCCAAAAATCGGCCTTCGAATTCGCGATGTGGTGGGGAGGGAGATGTCATGGTCCGCAAGATCGCACTGGAAGAACATTTCCTGGATCCCGCCACCGAACCCTATTGGCGCCCGACAATGGTCGATGTCGCGCCGGCCAGGACTGCGCAGCTCTATGCGAGCCTTGCCGATTTCGGCGAACAGCGACTGAAGATGATGGACAAGCACGGCATCGCGCGGGCCGTTCTTGCGATCGCCGGACCTGGCGTGCAGGCGGAGCGCGACGCCGCAAAAGCTGTGCAGGCTGCTCGCGCCTCGAACGATTTCCTTGCAAAGGAAGTGCAAAAGCGTCCCGACCGATATTCGGGCTTTGCGCACCTTGCGATGCAGGATGCGAAGGCCGCGGCCGACGAACTCGAGCGCTGCGTGCGCGAGCTCACGTTCTGCGGCGCCATGATTAATGGGCATACGAGCGGCAAATATCTCGATGACCGTTCCTATGATCCGTTCTGGGAACGCGCGGCTGCGCTCGGCGCGCCGATTTACCTTCACCCCGCGGATCCAGTCGCGCCTCTGCCGGTGCTCGCCGGCTACAATGTGCTTGTGCGCCCGATGTGGGGTTGGGGCGTGGAGACCGGTTCGCATGCGCTGCGTATTATCTCCGGCGGTGTATTCCACCGCTACCCAAATGCGAAGCTCGTGCTCGGCCACCTCGGCGAGACGCTGCCGTTTCTGCTTTGGCGCTTCGATAGCCGCTCGAAGCCGTATGGCTGGAATTTGCCGAAGCCGCCGTCGCAATACATTCGAGAGAACGTCTGGGTTACCGCCTCCGGCATGTACGATGGCCCGCCGCTGCGTTGCTCGATCGATGCACTCGGGCCTGATCGGGTCATGTTCTCGTCGGACTATCCTTTTGACTCGGAAGGAGCTGGCGAGTTCATGGATTCGGTGCCAATCGAAGAGAAGCTTCGGGCGGATGTCGCCTACAACAATGCGGCGAAGTTGTTGGGCCTGACTTAGCGGTCCTGACTCTGTGCCTCCTCGGCTTATTTCGCCTCAATGACACGCACCGGATTGCCGTCAAGCCAGGCACGAATGTCCTCCACGATGTCGGGGAAGTATTTCCGGTAATTCTGCTCGCTGACATAGCCGAGGTGGGGCGTGATCACGACGTTGTCGAGCTTGCGAAACGGGTGATCGAGCGGCAATGGCTCGACGTCGAATACATCAAGCCCGGCGCCGGCGATCGACTTTGCCTGTAGCGCGGCGATCAGGCTCTTCTCGTCGACAATCGGCCCGCGGGAGGTGTTGATCAGGTAGGAGGTCTTTTTCATCAGGCCGAGCTCCTTGGCGCCGACCAGTCCGCGCGAGCGATCGCTCAGCACAAGATGAATTGTGACAATGTCAGCCTTGCGGAAGAGGTCCTCCTCGGAGACCAGTTGTGCGCCGGCAGCTTGGGCTTTTTCCGCCGTCAGGTTCTGGCTCCAGGCGATCGTGTTCATGCCGAAGGCTTTCCCGACCGTGGCGGAGCGTTGGCCGAGCCTGCCAAGGCCAAGAATACCGAGCGTCAGGCCTTCGAGATCGCGGCCGATCGTCACCTGCCAGGCTTCGCCTGCCTTGAGTCGCGCATTTTCGAACCCGATCCGCCTGGTCAATTCCAGCATCAGGCCAAAAGCAATACCGGTTGTTGGACTTCCGACAGAGCCGGTACCGCACACGGTAACTCCCCGCTCGGCGCAGGCCTTGATATCGAACGAATTGTTGCGGGCGCCGGTCGTGATCAGAAGTTTCAAGTTGGGCAGGGCCTCGATCATCTTGCGCGGGAACGGGGTCCGTTCGCGCATGCCGACAATGATCGCAAAGCCTTGCAGGGCCTTGATCGCCTCATCTTGGTCGACGAACGGCTTGTTGAAGACCTTGATCTCGACATCTTTCGCGACGGGCGACCAGTCAGCCAAGCCCATCGCCGCATTTTGGTAATCGTCGAGAATAGCTGCCTGCACCATGCGAAAACCCTCTTCAATGCGTCCCCGGACGCCGGGGGCGGCGCCACCTTAGGCATGGAACGCTGAAATGAAAGGGGGCTTTCAGCCCAATGGGGGCAGGCCGTGCTTGGCGCGCCAGGCCGGACCTGGACCCCGCATATAGTGCAATTCGGGTCGGTAGGGGCGGAGGGCGTCGCGGGTCAGGTCATGCCAGAACCCGGCGAAGGCAATGCGCAAATTGGCAAAGGGGCGCGGCAGCAGCGATATCGCGGAACCGGATAAGGCCAAAATTGCGCGACCCATGGTGCAGCTCCTCTACACCGACCAGCGGGCCCATGCGGCCCACCTGTCCCTTAGTCGCCCCGCATGGCGCCAAGGTTCATGTGAGCGGATGATGGCGCCGAAGCGGTTAAGAAGAGGTACCCGACCTGTAGCGGAGCGGCTTTTTTTGCAGAGAGCCTTTCCAGAGATTTACCGCGACCGTTTAACTTCGCGCGCTTGCCCTTTTGAGTTCCTGCCGCTACATGAGCCCCGCATTTCCCCACAATGCGTGCAGCGATGTTTCAGGGCGCGCCTCCGGATTCGGGCTGCAAGGAAGGTTTCGAGAATTCATGAACGGTCGCCAATTTATCTACCACATGCAGGGTCTCACCAAGGCCTATCCGCCGGCCAAGAAGGTGCTGGATGACATTCACCTGTCATTCTACCCCGATGCCAAGATCGGCGTGCTCGGCGTCAACGGCTCCGGCAAGTCGACGTTGCTGCGCATCATGGCCGGCATTGATACTGACTTTGCGGGCGAAGGCTGGGTCGCCGAAGGTGCGCGCGTCGGCTACCTCGAGCAGGAGCCACAGCTCGATCCCAAAAAAACCGTGCGCGAAAATGTCATGCAGGGCGTTGCCGCCAAGAAGGCGCTGCTCGACCGGTACAACGAGCTCGCCTCCAACTATTCGGACGAGACGGCCGACGAAATGGCCAAGCTCCAGGATGAGATCGACTCAAAGAACCTGTGGGATCTCGACAGCCAGGTTGACCAGGCGATGGACGCGCTGCGCTGTCCGCCGGACGATTCAGACGTGACCAAGCTCTCCGGCGGCGAGCGACGCCGGGTGGCGCTTTGCCGATTGCTGCTCGACCAGCCCGATCTTTTGCTGCTGGACGAGCCGACCAACCACCTCGATGCCGAGAGCGTGAACTGGCTGGAAGGGCATCTGCGCAACTATCCTGGCGCGATCCTGATCGTCACCCATGACCGCTATTTTCTCGACAATGTCACGGGATGGATTCTTGAGCTCGACCACGGCCGCGGCATCCCCTACCAGGGCAACTACACGTCATGGCTATCGCAGAAGCAGAAGCGGATGCAGCAGGAGTCGCGCGAGGACGAGGCGCGACAGCGCACGTTGGCGCGCGAGCAGGAGTGGATCGCCTCGTCACCGAAGGCGCGGCAGGCCAAGTCCAAGGCGCGCTATCAGCGCTACGAAGAATTGCTCCAGATTGCCAACGCCAAGCAAAACGCAGTTTCGCAAATCACCATCCCGGTGGTCGAGCGGCTTGGCCAGAACGTGGTCGATTTCGACCACCTGACGAAAGGTTTCGGTGAAAACCTCCTCATCGACGATCTGACATTCAAACTGCCGCCCGGCGGAATCGTTGGCGTGATCGGCCCGAACGGCGCCGGCAAGACCACGCTGTTCCGTATGATCACGGGGCAGGAAAAGGCAGACAAGGGGACGATCAAAATCGGAGACTCCGTGCGTCTCGGGTATGTCGACCAATCCCGGGACTCGCTCGACGGCAAAAAAACCGTGTGGGAGGAAATCTCCGAGGGCAATGACATGATCGTGCTCGGCAAGAAAGAGGTTAACTCGCGCGCATACTGTGCGTCATTCAACTTCAAAGGCGCCGATCAGCAAAAGAAGGTGGGTACTCTGTCAGGCGGGGAGCGAAACCGCGTGCATCTTGCCAAAATGCTGCGCTCGGGCGCCAACCTCCTGCTGCTGGACGAGCCAACGAATGACCTGGACGTCGATACCTTGCGCGCCCTTGAAGAAGCGCTTGAGGATTTCGCCGGCTGTGCCGTGATCATCAGCCATGATCGTTGGTTCCTCGATAGGATTGCCACACATATTTTGGCGTTCGAAGACGACAGCCACGTGGAGTGGTTCGAGGGGAACTTCCAGGACTATGAGGCCGACAAGATGCGCAGGCTTGGCACGGATTCCGTGATCCCGCATCGTCTGAAATACAAGAAGTTTTCGCGCTGATGCTGTCCCGGCCATCCACGTCTTTACGCTGCCATTATTTTAAGACGTGGATGCCGGGCATGACAAAAATGGGGTTATTTCTGGCGATCTTGGCAGCGCTTCCTGCGGCGTCATCTTTCGCCGCCGATTCAGCCTTTCAGCAATGGCTCGCGCAGCAGTGGCCTGCCGCGCAGGCACTCGGAGTTTCACGCGCGACATTCGATTCCGCAACACGAGGCCTGGAGCCGGACTATTCGCTGACCGATCTCGCCATCCCGGGACGTCCCGAGCAACAGCCTCAGCAACCCGAATTCGTTCAGACGCCGTCGCAATATTTGCGGGAGGCGAGCTTCGATCGTCTCGCCACGCGCGGACGGCAACTCGCCACGCAATATCGCGACGCGCTGGCGCGCATCGAAAAGGAATTCGGCGTACCCGGTAGCATCGTGCTGGCGATCTGGGCGCGCGAGACCGATTACGGCGGGTACCAGCTTCCTAACGATGCTATCCGCGTGCTTGCGACCCAGGCCTATGTCGGCAAGCGCAAAGATTTCTTCCACAACGAATTTCTGCACGCCTTGAAGATGCTGCAGGACGGGGTGCCGCGCGCGGATTTGCGTTCCTCTTGGGGCGGCGCCATGGGGCTCACGCAGTTCCTCCCGTCCGAATTCTACAAGTACGCCGTCGACTTCGATGGTGATGGGCGTGCCGATATCTGGCGTTCGGTGCCGGATGCGCTGGCATCGGCGGCGAAGCAACTTGCCGGCAAGGGCTGGCGTGCCGGGGAGGCTTGGGCCATCGAGGTGCGTGCGCCGACCAATGCCGATTGCAGCATTGGCGTGCCGGAAGTGACGAGTCCGATCGGCGAATGGATAAAGCGTGGCTTCGTGCCTGCCTATGGCCGCAAGCTCACTGCGGCGGAGCTGTCGTACGAAGCTTCGCTCTTGCAGCCGGAAGGCAGCTACGGTCCCTCATTCCTGACGCCCAAGAACTACTACGTGCTCAAGGACTACAACTTTTCGGATCTCTATGTGCTGTTCGTCGGTCATCTCAGCGACCGCATCGCCGGCGGACGACCATTTGAGACGCCATGGAGCAAGAACGCCCAGCTCAAGACAAGCGAGGTCGAGATCATGCAGAAGCGGCTGACCGCGCTTGGCCTCTATAAGGACAAGATCGACGGAAAAGCGGGCATGCTCACGCGTGCGGCCTTGGGGGTGTACCAGAAGAAAAACGGGTTGAAGGTCGATTGCTGGCCCACCGCCGCAGTGCTCGAGCACATGCGGCGCTGACAGCGCGCCTCGTCAATCGCAAACCTCAACGCGGCGCGTGCGGTAGGAGTAGCCGTCCCATACGCGCTGGCGCTCCGAACGACAGACCGGACCTCCGACATATTCCGGTTCAACGTAGACAGGAGGTGGTGGCGGAGCGACGTAAACCGGTGCGGGCGCCACGTAGACGGGTCTGCTGTTCGCTATCGCCGAGCCGACGATAGCGCCGGCTGCGAGACCGCCAACCACGCCTGCGGCGACTCCACAACCGCTGCAATCTGCCTGCGCCGAAGACGGCAACGCCGCGGCCAGGGTAACGGCCGCGGCGAACGCAACAACGGTATTTTTCATGGGTGTCCTCTCGGGCCGAGATCCATTCGGCGCGATCATCCACCCAAAATCGTTACGCGATCTTTAAGGGCAGATGAACCGCGGACGGCTCCAGCCGACGAAATTGCCGTAGGGATCGCGAAGAGGACGGCGAGCCCAGTAGCCGCCGGGGCAGCCAACCGGGTAAGGAGCGCCATAGCCCTGATAAACGACATAGCCCGGAGCAGGCGCATAAGCTGGATAAGCGCCTGCGCTATTGGCAATAGCGCCGCCGATGATAGCGCCGCCGATTACGCCGGCTGCAACGCCTGCACCAACCGCGCAACCATAGCAACGGGCGTCAGCAGTGGTCGGCGCGGCCAGGGTGCCAACTGCCAGAACCGTGGCGGTGGCAAGCGCGAAGATCGTCTTCTTCATTGAGTAGCCCTCCAGAGAACGGTCGGCAGAGCCGACACGTGATGAAGTCTAGGCGAAACTTGTCCCCATGCCGAGAGTGAGACAGTTCCAATATGTCGGAAATTTGTTGAGCGTTCGGCCAGCCTCTTTTGAAAAAGCCCGGAGACATTGCCGAATCCGGGCCTTTTCTTACTTCATGCTTTACTTCACGCGATTTGGCTAGATCTTAGCCACAGACTTGAACGCGACGCACACGCCAGTCCCATCCGTCCCAAAACCGCTGGCGGGTCCAGTAGCATCCGCCATAACCGCCGTAATAAGCCGGGCCGCCATAATAGCCGGGGGCATACGCGTACGGCGCGCTGGCAGCGGAGCCGATGAGCGCACCGATAGCAAGGCCGCCGATCACGCCGGCCGCGATCGCGCCGCCGTGGCGGGCTTCAGCGGGTTGCGGGGTGGCGACGGCCGCGAGCCCAAGGGTCGCGGCGGCCGCGAGAGCAGTGAGTGTTCTGGTCTTAGTCATGGCGCACTTTCCTTTGGTTCGCTGAGTCATATGCATTCAACGGCCCTTGCGCTCGTTTCCTGCATATTTTCGCCCAGCCACAACAATCGTCATCAAGGCGAGGTTCCCGCTTTTCGCGTGAATGGCTTGTGAATGGCTTGTTTGGAATTGTGCTAACAGGCTGTTTCGCAAGATTAAATTTTGGCAATGCTTGCGGCGGCACAGCGGCAAGCGGCAGGTGTGGTTAACGTCTCGTACCTTCCTACGACAGGCGTCCCAGGACGCGTTGCAGGATGGTTGCCCGGGCGCTGCGGGCCGCAGAATGTCCGATGACCTTGCTGGGGCGGGTGCGCGATGCAGCGCGGTGCGATCGCGGCTTGTGGCCGAGTGTTTTCGTGCCACGGCGGCGGAGCTTGGCTTTGACGATCTGGCGGCGCGCCCTGCGTCTTAGCCGGAGTCTTCGCTGCCGCAGTGCCATGCGGCCAACGTTGCTCAGGAACAATTTTTCAAGTGGATAACTGAGCCGACGCACCGCCGCGGATAGCGGCAGCCATTCGACCGCCATGATGTCTTTCATGACGTCACGGCTCGGCTTGACTTCGGCCTGCATGCGCCAGAACTGCACCACCTTCGGCCGGCCCCGCGCGCGGTAGGTGATTGCTCCAACAAATTCGCGCACCCGGACTCGATGCCCGGTTTCCTCGATGACCTCGCGCCGCGCGCCCGCCATCGCGCTTTCATTGGATTTGAGCTTGCCGCGCGGGAGCACCCAAAGTTCATCTTTCGCCCGCTGCACGACCGCGATCAATGGGCGCTTGCCGTTGCGCACCACGATGCCTCCTGCAGCATGAACTGTTTTGCCCGCCATGCCCGCCGATCCGTGAGCAGACTCGTTTAGCAAAATTTACGGCGGGGCATGCAGAGAAATGCGTGCGCGTGTGCGCGCCTGTGGGCAACGTTGCATAACGTTAGGTACGTCACATTTCTGTCGTGGCGGTGCGCGGTCTTGCCCCATGATATCGCGGCTGCATCTCTGACGGGTACGCTGACGATTCAGTTGAACTTCAGTCCCGCCTCCTTCGCGATCTTGAGGTTTAGCGCGATCTCGCGACGAATCATGGCGTCTATTTCGCTCGGCGTCATTGGCGCCGGCTCGACGCCCTGCGCGGCGAGCTTCTGCTGCACTTCCGGCAGCGCGAGCGCCTTGGTGGTTTCCGAGTAAAGCCGATCGACGATCGCTCGCGGCGTTTTCGCCGGCACAAGCACGCCGTTCCAATAGTTGAAATCGGAATCCTTATACCCCGCTTCCAGCGTGGTCGGCAGGTCGGGCAGCGTTGGCGAACGCTTCGCCGAGCTGACCGCAAGCGGTACCAATTGCTTGTTCTGGATGAACGGCAGACCGGACGAGATGCCGATGAAGACAAAATCGACGCGGCCGGTCATGACTTCGGTCAGCGCCTCCGGGCCGCCACGG
>DAISKM010000053.1:0-12487 GCA_036820945.1 Pseudolabrys sp. | reverse complement strand
TGTCACAATTCCGGTCCGCGATCCGGTACTGCGGCTCACAAATGCAGCCGCCGCCACGCAGTTTTCCACAGGGTCTCACCGCCTTGCGCCGATTCTGCAACGTCTGCGCGTTTCGCCCTCAGGCCGCAGCTGCCTTCTTGCGATTGGCTTCGAGTCGCGAATCGACCAGCGCGACGATCTGATCGATGACCGGGTGGCTCAGGCCCTTCTGCTTTGCGATCAGCTGCACCAGCTTGTCGGCGCGTTCGATGTTCGGCGCGCCGTTTTGCAGCGCGCGCGCCGCCGACGCTGGTCGCGTCAGGCTTTGCGCCGCGGCGGCGTATTTCTCGAAAGGCACGAGGTCGCTTGGCGAAGCGCCAAGCTTCACGCAAAGGTCGAACACGAAATTGTAGACCGAACGCGCTTCCTCGATATTCGAATGCACCGCCTCTTGCGCGGTGCGCATGCCGTCTTTCGTGATGCAACGGTAGTTGCCGGCGAGCAGCATCGACCACTTGGCAAGCGGCACGAAGATAGAATCATGCACGCGCAGCTTCACCGGCAATTCGAGCTTGCCTTCAGGCGCATCGAAGCGAACGGCATCGATATCCTTTTCAAGCTGACGCAATATGCCGGTGTGGATGTCGCTGTCGAACTTGGCGACTTTGAAATTGGTTGGCAGCGTCACCTGGAGCACGTTCACCTTCTCGTCGGGTGGACGGATCGCCTGTGGGTCGGGACTGCACAAGGTCAGCAGACCCGGATCAAAGTTGTCCCACACACTGGGATCGGTATAGGCGGGTTTGAGTGCATCGTAGTTCAGACCAGGAATTCGCTTCACGTATGGAAGTGGCGGCATGTTCATGATCGACATGCACGGCACTCTCGATTTCGCTACTGAATCCAGCAATTCGCGAACGCCGGGCGAGCGGTATTGCGGCTCCTGCATCGCGAGGCCCACGAGGTCGTAGTCTTTCGGATTGACGCCGCCTGGACCGCCGGCGCTGACCTTGCCTGGCAGCTTGCGCGAGTCGATCTCGACCGGCTCCTTGCGACCCTTGACCGGCAGGCGTACGCGGAAGCCTTCGGCGTTGATCAAGTCCGCTTCCGCCGGCAGGCAGATCAGATGCACCGAATGGCCGCCAAAGAGGATCTTGGAAGCGAGCAGCGATCCATAGGACGCGCCCATGATCAGAATTTTATAAGTCGCCGGCATTGCCGCCTCCCTTATTATCGTTCGTAAAAAGCGAAAGAGTCCCGGCCCTTAGGGCCGCAGCCTCGTGGCTGCATGCTATGCGGCCCATCGTATCGATGCAATCGGGGCCGCCAGCGAACAACGAGGCGGTCGTGCGCTGAGCGGCGACCGCCTCGATGACGCGCGTGTGTGCTAGTGACCTTCGGTCTTGTCGCCGCCGAACAACCCGCCAAAAAGCGACTGCGATGTCGGGCTTCCCGCGGGCTCAGTTGACGCGGAAGGAGGAACCTCCGCCCTGCTTGGAGCGGTCTTCCTCTTTGCCCTCGTCCTTCTCGCCGTTTTCTTCACTCCCTTTTTCTTGCGCGCCGAGGCGCGTTTCACGGTCCTCGATCTCCCCGATCTCCTCGATTTTTTCGCTTTCGCCTTCTTGCGCTTCTTCGCCATGATGGCCCTCCGCTGAATCAATCAGTCTCCAGTGAAATAACATTTTTGCGCCCGGACGTGTTACCGCGCCGAAGCTCTGCTTTCCGCCAATTCAACAAGCGGACCCGGCACGGGCCCGCCCGTGGCCCAGTCCAGCAATTCGACCGTATGCACGACCGGAATGTTGGTGCCGGCGGCAAGCTGCATGATGCAGCCGATGTTTCCAGTTGCGATTGCATCTGGCTTGAGGAGTTCGATGTTGGCAACCTTGCGCGCGCGCAGTTGTTCCGCCAGTCCCGACTGAAGGATATTGTACGTGCCTGCCGAACCACAACATAAATGACCTTCCGGCACGTCCTTGACCACGAATCCTGCTTCAGACAGCAGGTCCTTCGGCTGGCGCAATACCTTCTGCCCGTGCTGAAGGGAGCAGGCGGCGTGATATGCCACCGTTAGCGGCACCGAAGTGCCCGCTTCCTGCAAGCCAAGCATGGCAAGGTATTCCGTCACGTCGCGTGTGCGCGCCGAGATGCGAGCAGCCTTTGCGGCATAGGTGGGATCGTTGCGAAGAAGAAAGCCGTAGTCCTTGATCGTCGTGCCGCACCCGGAAACGGTAACCAGGATGGCATCAAGCCCTTGTCCTTCGAGTTCATGGGTCCATGCATCAATATTGTTGCGGGCTTGTGACAGCGCCTCGTCCTCGCGCCCCAGGTGATGGACCAGCGAGCCGCAGCAGGCCTCGCCTGCTGCGATTACGACCTCGATACCGTGGCGGTTGAGCAAGCGGATGGCAGCCTCATTCGTGGACGGCGCGAGCACCGGGTTAATGCAGCCGGACAGCAGGGCGACCCGCCCTCGCCGCTTCCCCGCCGGAAGATAAACCTTGCCCGACCGCTCTGTCGGCGGGGCGGGTTTGCGGCGGGGCATCAACCGCAACATCGCCGCTACCGGACGCATGCCAAGGGCGGCAAATACCGGCGCCAATGGCCGAGCGATCAGGCCAGCGACCACCGCAAGGCGGAAAAGCCCGGGGTTGACCAACACGCGCGCGAGTACTGCGCGCAGGGCCCGATCGATAACCGGCCGTTTGTAGGTTTTCTCAATACGCTCCCTGGCGTAGTCGACCAGGTGCATGTAGTGCACGCCGGATGGACAAGTTGTCATGCAAGCCAGGCAGGACAAGCAACGATCGATGTGCTTGACCACCTCCGGAGTGGCCGGCTCGTCCTGCTCCAACATTTCCTTGATCAGGTAGATGCGTCCGCGCGGCGAATCGAGTTCGTCGCCGAGCAGCACGTAAGTCGGACACGTCGCGGTGCAGAAGCCGCAATGCACGCAGGCACGCAGGATTTTCTCCGAAGATGCGATCTGCGGGTCCATGAGTTGCGTAATTGTGAAGGAAGTCTGCATCTCAAACGCCCGCCCACATGCGCCCGGGATTGAGAACACCCTTTGGGTCGAAGCTCTCTTTTACCCGCTTGGCAAGGGCAAGCGAGGCTGATTCCTCTGGCGCAAATACCTCGACGGCGGCTCGCACCGCGGTCGGCGCTCGGACCAAGGTGGCATGTCCGCCGACCGTGGCGACGGCACGACGGATCGCAGCCGCATCGGGCTCGCCGGCGAACGGCATCGCCACCCAAATGAGGCCGCCAGCCCAGTCATAGAACATTTGCGCTGCGGGCGTGATGGCGGCGGCAATTTGGTGACCCCGGCTCGGAGCGACTGAAATGCGCCAAAGCGGCCGGGCAAGCGCCGTGTCCACCGCAAATGGCTTGACGTTGCGAATGTCACGCCAGAGCGCCCGCGAGTTTCTTTCCTCAACGATCGATACCACTCCGAAATTTTTCATCTGTGTCGCGAGCGCTTCTTTGCGATGCGCGACCGAAGGCGCAAAGCCTTCCAGCCTCAACACTGTAGAGGATTGTGATTTCGGCACACCATCGAACCATGCGGCAACGTGGTCAGGCAGATGCGCTGCTCCAGAGACATCGCACGAGGAACCCATGGCGGCGGCCATGGCGGCGCACGCCCGCGCATCGTCGAGCCCCGCAATGACTACGGTTGTCTCGGTCTCGGCCTTGGGCAGGACCTTCACGGTGATATCGGTCATCGCGACAAGCGTGCCCCAGGATCCGGCAAACAGCTTGCAAAGATCGTAGCCGGTGACGTTTTTCACCACGCGACCACCGGATCTGATCGTCTCGCCCCGTCCGGTGACAGCGGTGACGCCGAGGAAATGGTCGCGGGCAGCGCCCGATTTGATGCGACGTGGGCCCGACAGATTGCCGGCGATCACGCCGCCCAGGGTGCCACAATTGGCTTCACCACCGAGCAACGGTCCGTAATCGATCGGCTCGAACGCCAAGGCCTGGTTATTTTTTTCGAGCAATGCCTCGATTTCGGCCAATGGCGTGCCGGAACGCGCCGAGAGCACCAGTTCGGCGGGCTCATACAGCGTAACCCCGGTCAGCCCGGAAATGTCGAGCGTCACGTCAGTCTGGCTCGGCCGCCCGATGGCGCGCTTGGTCCCGCGCCCGGCGAGTTCAAGCGCCTTCTCATTGCCAAGTGCCCAACGCACGGCATCTTCCACTTCCTTCGCATCGCGCGGTGTAAGAGTGTTCTCTGTCATGGCCAGGCTCGGGCACCGGGACAAGCCCGGCGATGGCAGAGCAGAGTGTTTGGCTCGGTACCCATCAAAGGATCGACGTCATTCCGCCGCGCGTGCAGTCGGCTCCTGCACGAATGCAGGCATGACTTCGCGCGCGAACCGGCGCAGCTGGTCAACTCCGCCAGCAATGGCAAGCAGGACATAGGTCACCCCATTATCGCGCAATGAGGCGACCATTTCCCTGATTTCTTCAGCGGTACCATAAAGGGCGTTTTCTTCTGTGGCCCCTGCCCTGTCGGCATAGGCGAGCACGTGCGAACCGCCTTTGGCCGACGGATATCTTGAAGCGTCTATGGTGCGCCTGGTGTATTCCGCCTGGCGAACCAACGCAGCGTCCTTGTCAGCTTTGTCCTTCGCCACATAGAGCTGACGTGCGACTGCCACCTGCATTGGGTCAAAACCGAGTCCATTCACGACGCGCTCGGCCTTGTAGATCGCAATCCGCTCGCCCAGTGCGGCCGGCGAAGCATATTGGTCGAGAATGAGGTTGAATCCGCGCGCTGCGGCGCGCCTGATCGAAACCGGATTGCCCGCCGCCACCCACAACGGCGGATGCGGCTTTTGCGCCGGCGGAGGCTCGACGACAATGTCCTCGAAATGCCAAAAGCGCCCTTTGTGCGAAAACCGCTCGCGGGTCGTCCAGGCACGCATCATTACCGCGAGGGCTTCCTCGAAGCGGGCCTCGGCTTCGTCAGGCGAGATTTGGAAGCCCTTGAATTCGCTGTGGCGATAGCCTTTGCCGATGCCGAGATCGAGCCGGCCTGCGGAGAGGAGATCGAGGGTGGCGGCTTCCTCCGCAAGCAATACCGGACTATGCCAAGGCGGGACGATCACCGCTGTGCCGAGCCGCAGGGTGGTTGTTCGCATTGCAAGCGCAGCGAGCAACATCAATGTGGAGGAAACCTGATTCCACCCGCTGAAATGATGTTCGACCGAAAAGCTCGAATGATACCCGAGCGCCTCTGCCTCAACATTAAAATCGAGGAATTCAAAAAACCCTCGACCGGTCTCGGGGCCGAAGCCTGGCGCGTCGGCCTTAGGCGAACAAAACAATCCGAAACGCATTTTCAGAACCTTGGAATATCGGGAAACGGCACCTTCCCGGCGTGGACGTGCAGGCGACCCAATTCGGCACAGCGATGCAATTGGGGAAACACTTTTCCGGGATTGAGCAGTCCCTTGGCGTCGAAAGCGCATTTCACGCGTTGCTGCTGGTTTAGGTCGAGTTCCGAAAACATGACTGGCATCAGGTCCCGCTTCTCCACGCCGATCCCGTGTTCACCGGATAGGACGCCGCCCACCTCGACACAGAGTTTCAGGATTTCGGCGCCGAATTGCTCGGTCCGCTCCAGTTCGCCGGGCACATTGGCATCATAAAGAATGAGCGGATGCAGATTGCCATCGCCGGCATGGAAAACATTGGCGACGCGCAGACCGTATTTCGCCGACATTTCTTTCATACGCTGGAGAACCAGCGGCAGCTTTGCGCGCGGAATGGTGCCATCCGTGCAGTAGTAGTCGGGCGAAATGCGTCCGACCGCGGGGAATGCCGCCTTGCGGCCCGCCCAAAACAACAGCCGCTCGTCTTCAGAACGTGACGCCCTGCACGAGGTGGCGCCGCAGCCGTGCGCGATCTTTTCAATGCGCTCGATCAGATAATCGACCTCGGCCGCGGGCCCATCGACTTCGACGATCATCAACGCCTCGACATCCAGCGGATATCCGGCTTGTACGAATTGCTCAACCGCCGCGATGGCAGGGCCGTCCATGATCTCCATCCCGCTCGGAATAATTCCGGCGCCGATGATGCGGGAGACGCATTCCCCTGAATCTTCCGACGTCGAAAACCCGACCAGCATCGCCCGCGCGGTCTCGGGCTTCTTCAAGATGCGCACGGTCACCTCGGTAACAACGCCGAGCAAGCCTTCCGACCCGTTGATCAAACCGAGCAGATCATAACCGGACGCGTCGAGGTGCTTCCCGCCGAGCCGCAGCACCTCGCCCGTCATCAACACGATCTCACAACCCAGTACGTTGTTTGTGGTCATACCGTACTTCAGGCAATGCACGCCGCCTGAATTTTCCGCAACGTTGCCGCCGATGGTGCAGGCTATTTGCGACGATGGATCGGGCGCGTAGTAAAAGCCGGCATGGCCAACTGCATTGCTCACCGCGAGATTGGTGACGCCGGGCTCCACGACCGCAACACGGTTGTCGAAATCGATTTCGCGAATGCGGTTGAATTTCGCCATGCCGAGCAGCACGCCGTCCGCTAGCGGCAGCGCCCCACCCGAAAGCGACGTCCCCGCTCCTCGCGGGACCACCTTGATGCCCTCGGCATGGCAATAACGGAGCACGTCCGCGACCTGCTCGGCGATCTCGGGCAGCACGACAACCATAGGAAGCTGCCGATAGGCCGTGAGGCCATCGCTTTCGTACGGTCTCAATTCGCGCTCGGCCGCGATCACGCCCTCGCCAGGCACGATCGCCCGCAGCGCCGCGACTATGCGCTCGCGGCGTTGCAGGATTGCGCTATCCGGCTCCGGCATTCGCAGGGCCATCGATTAACTCCCGGCTATTCGTATATCTGTGCGCGGATAGCCTGCTTCCAGATCGCGCGCCACCACGATACAGCCATTTGACGCCTAACACATAGGGCTGGCAAAAACTGCTGGAAACCGGACCAGGCTGGTGGGCGTTTCGCCTGCGAACCGGCGTTCGGACGTCAAAAACGGGAGCAGGGTAATGAAATCTGGACTTGCAATCGCAGTGGTTATGGTCGCATTGACGTCGAACGCCGAGGCACAGGACGTGGCCGCCGGCGAACAGTCATTCAAGAAATGCCTGCCCTGCCATGCGGTCGGCGAAGGGGCGAAAAACAAGGTGGGACCTCTGCTCAATGGTCTCGAGAACCGCCATTCCGGTACGATCCCCGAATACACCTATTCTGACGCCAACAAGAATTCTGGCCTGACCTGGGACGAAGCGACGTTCAAGGATTACATCAAGGATCCGCGCGCCAAGATCCCGAACACCAAGATGATTTTTCCGGGCATAAAGAACGAAAAAGAGGCCGGCGACCTTTGGGCTTATCTCAAGCAGTTCGGGCCTGACGGCAACAAAAAGTAGATTGCCACAGCCGCCGTCAACGCAAGGAGGTTAGAGAGAGAGAGACCTGCATTTGACCTTGGTCAAGGCCAACGGCAGATGCTGAGACCTATGCTAAGCACATCCGGATCAGGAGAATTGCAGCATGGTGAAGGATATCATCGTCAACCTTGGATTGGGGGCGCGCGACCCGACTTGCGACTACGCCATTTCAGTCGCCGAAGCCTTCGAGGCACATGTGCTCGGCGTCGCCGTTTCCTATGAACCCGTCATTCCAGGAAATGTATTTGGCGGTATCCCGCCGGAAATTATCGACGGCCAGCGGCGCGAAGCAGAGAACAAAGCGCGCGTGGCTATCTCCCGCTTTGACCAGGCGGCCAAACGCGCGGGACTTTCGTCAGAAACCCGCATCCTCCGCACGACTATCGCCGAAACTGCCGATCAGCTCGGCCGTATTGCGCGACGGTTCGATCTGGTGGTTATCGGACAGCCCGATAGAGCAAACTCGGCCCCCGATCAGGTTGTCGATGAAAGCGTGCTGTTCGAATCCGGGCGGCCGGTCGTGTTCGTGCCTTTCATCCAGAAAGGTGGGATGAGCTTGGATCGCGTGATGATCTGCTGGGACGGGAGCCGCCCGGCTGCACGCGCAGTCGCCGACGCTCTGCCATTTCTGAAAAAGGCCAAACAGGTCGAGATTGTCATCGTCTCCGAGAAGCCAAACAAGAAAGATGAAATCCCGGGGGCCGACCTCGGCCAGCACCTCGCGCGGCATGATCTCAAGGTGGAGCTTGAGCACATTACGTCGCCCGACATTGACGTGGCGTCCACAATCTTGTCCTACGTGGCGGATTCAGGCGCCGACATGATCGTGATGGGGGGCTACGGACATTCCCGGGTGCGGGAGTTTGTCCTTGGTGGCGTTACGCGCGGCATGCTCGAATCAATGACGGTGCCGGTATTGATGTCGCACTAACGCGTATCGCGTGCGGGAGGCGATGCGACGATGCTAGAAGGCCACGTCATGTTGCGCGACGGCGAGAAGGTTCTCATCCGGCCACTGAAGCCCGACGATGCCGCGCTTTACCCGGACTTTCTTGCAGAGGTGAGCCCAGGCGATTTGCGCCTGCGCTTTTTTGTGCCGTTGCGTGAAGTCAGTCACAACCTGATCCACAAGCTCGTCCACTATGACCCTGAACACGCCATGGCTTTCATCGCCATCTCGGAATCGAGCGGCCGCATGCTCGGCGTCGTGCGACTCCACGACGACCCGCGCGGCGACGGCGCTGAATTCGCGATCCTTGTGCGCTCGCACCTAAAGGGTCACGGGTTGGGCTGGCTCTTGATGAAACACATGATCGATTATGCTCGTGGAAAAGGCCTTAAAACCGTGCACGGTCAAGTCCTGGACGAAAACGCAGCCATGCTGCAGATGTGTTCCGATCTTGGCTTTCACGTCGCCGATGACGACGAACCGGGGGTGAAAAGGGTGACGCTGCCCCTACACGAGTTGCCGGCAATCACCGAGGCTTGACGAACCCACTTGTTATGCACTGCGCAACGAGCCCTCGCGCGCGCGCATCGACGACGCCGAGCGCGCGCAACGCCAGGAGCGTGGTTGTCTGTACGGCCTCGCCGGTCGCGCTTCCCGATGGGGCGAGAGGTCCGACCACCCCTTCGAGCACCGCGCCGACGACGGCAGGCGCAGCGAAACGCGGATCCTGAACAGGCAGATGGCCGGCGACAACGGCGGCAGCAATGCGTTGTTCCATTTCACCGACCAATGCGCGGCGAAACCTGAGCCGCAAGGCATCGATGTCGGCATCGACCGGCTCGGCAGTCAACGCCCAGGCGAGCCGCCGCTCCTGCAATGCCCTCGCCGCAAAAGTGGCGATGCAGGCAGCCAGGGCCGACAGAGGGCCGGGTGCGCCATCAGCAGCGGCCCGCATGGCAGCGAGCTCGCGTTCGGCGGTACCGGATATCATTTCGTTGACAAGATCGTTCTTGGAGGGAAAGTAGCGATAGACGGTACCCGCGGCGATGTCAGCACGTTGCGCCACGGCAGCAATTTGCACCGCCCCCATGCCTTCCTCACCGGCGATCGATTGCGCCGCATCGAGAATTGTCTGCTCACGCTCGGCTAGCCGGCGCGCAATGTTCTCCGTGCGACGGTAGGGCATGAACCGAGTGAATGCTGATTCACCGCGATTCTGCAACCACAATCGGCTGATAAACCTGATTTTCTAGTTTTGATGCGTACCGCTGGTGCCGCCAGCGCCAGCTAGCGACTTCTCCCGAATCCCGGTGAGGGTCGCGGTGGGTGTAATCGCTTCCGGATCGATCTTCAGGTGGATGATTGACGGCTTGCCCGACGCCTGCGCGGCGGCAAACGCAGCCGGAAAGTCCGCGGTTTTTTCCACGACGGCCCCGTAGCCGCCAAATGCAAGCGCGTAGGCAACGAAGTCCGGGTTGCGAAGTGCGGTCGCAATCACGCGGCCTGGATAGTCGCGCTCCTGGTGCATGCGGATGGTGCCATAAATGCCGTTATCTGCGACCAGGACAATCACCGGCAGCTGGTATTGAACTGCCGTGGCAAAGTCCTGCCCTGTCATCAGGAAGTCGCCATCTCCGGCAACACACACAACGATGCGATTGCGAAAGAGCGTCTGCATCGCAAGCGCGGCAGGCAAGCCGTATCCCATGGAGCCCGAAGTCGCGCCGACAAGGCCGCCGAACTCGCGGACGCGGTAGAAGCGATGCACCCAGCCGGAGAAATTTCCCGCTCCTTGTGTCACGATCGCGTCCGGCGGCAGGTTGTCCCGCAACCAGACCATCACTTCGCCAAGGTTGACGGCGCCCGGCACTGACGTCGCCTTCTCGCTCCAGGCGAGATAGTCCGCATGGGCAGCAGCGGACTCACCGCGCCAGGCGATCTCCTTTGGCGGCTGCAGGGCCTCGAGCGCGGCGCAAAATGCAATTGGAGATGCGTTGATGGCGAGATGCGGATGATAGACGCGGCCGAGCTCCTCCGCGGCTGGATGCACGTGAACGAGCTTGATCTGCGGCTCGGGGATGTCGAGGACGCTGTAACCTTGCGACGGCATCTCGCTGAAGCGACCGCCAATTAGCAGCAGAAGATCGGCGCTCTTTACGCGTGCAAGCAGTTTCGGATTAGGGCCGATGCCAAAGTCGCCGGCATAACAACGATGCATCGCATCAAACAGATGTCCGCGCCTGAAGGTCGTGGCCATCGGCAGTGCGAACCGCTCGGCGAAGCGCATCAGCGCAGCCGTCGAACTTTCGTTCCATCGGCTGCCTCCGATCAGCGCGATCGGCCGCTTCGCAAGCCGCAACAGCTCCTCGAGCCGGCTCAAGTCGGCGTCGCCCGGCGAGGTTTCCACCCTGTCAAAGGGCCTGGCATCAGGCACCGATACGCGCTCACGGAGCATGTCCTCGGGAAGCGCGATAACGACCGGTCCTGGCCGCCCGTTGCAGGCCGTGTGAAAGGCGCGGGAAACGACTTCCGGGATGCGAGCAGGATCGTCAATTTCGGTTGCCCATTTGGCCATCGAGCCGAATACCGCGCGATAGTCGAGCTCCTGGAAGGCCTCGCGGTTGCGCATGTCGCGGGCCACCTGACCGACAAACGCGATCATCGGCGAGGAATCCTGACGCGCGATATGGATGCCAGCCGATGCGTTGGTGGCTCCTGGCCCGCGCGTGACAAAACAAATCCCCGGCTGGCCTGTCATCTTGCCGACCGCCTCTGCCATCATGGCGGCCGCGCTCTCGTGACGGCAAACAGTCAACTTGATATCGCTGCCATGGAAGGCATCGAGCGCGGCAAGATAGCTTTCGCCGGGCACGCAAAAAGCATGCTGCACCCCCTGGATCGAAAGTTGGTCGATCAGGATTTCGCCGCCGGTGCGTGCATTGTCCTTGCCGCGCATTGGCCTTACTTCACGATCTTTGCCGATGGAATCTTCGGCGAAAATGGAGCAGGTGTCATCAGCCAGTTGGCTTGCTCGATGATATTTCCGGCCTTTGCATTCTCGGAAAGGAAATGCTTCCAATCCGGATCCTGCATCATCTTTGCGCGTTTTTGTTCACGATCGGCTGCGCTCTCGTAGACCCAGCCATGCACCAGAGTGTTGAGCTGACCTGTTTCGCTGACGAGGTAATAATGCGGCTCGCCCATGTATCGCAGCTGCACGGGGTAGGCCAGCTTGCTGTAGAGGTCGAGCTGCGCCGGCACTCTGCCTGGCAGAATTCGATATGTGCGGTGGTCAATGAGCACTGAGCTTCTCCCTTGGAAATTCCCGCCTGGTCAGACGGGTCAGGCGCGCACTCTCCGGGCAAGATGGTTACCGGTCAATAGACCCCGTACGCCCTCAAGGTGCGATTGCGTCAACTGTCACGAAACGGGTTCGACGGTCGCAACTTGGAACGTGTGCGAGTCGCCCGCCGCAGGCATCGTGATGCCTCCTTCAGAGCGCTGCCTCGATGTGACCGGTCGCGTCGAGCGAAGCGACGAATTCATAGCCGTATTGCCGGACCGTGGTGGAACTCCTTGGAACGGCGAGATTGGAAGGATGCCCACGGCCTGGCCTCCTTGCACATGAAAGTGCTCACCCGCCAGGCCGCCGTCGGGCAAAACTGTCGTTGATCTGGATCACGGGTTCGAAAATGGCCTATCTGTCTGTAACGCTGGCAGGAAGGACACGATGCGATGACCACTGAGGCCTCGCAGCAGCCGGTGATCGATTTTTTGAGCGATCCCGCGAACCACGGCGGCGCACCGGTCAAGCGCATCGACACACATATTGCTTCGGTCTTTCTGGCCGGAGAGCGGGCGCTGAAAATCAAGCGCGCGGTCCGCTTTCCCTTTCTCGATTTTTCCACGCTCAAGGCACGCAGGATGGCTTGCGAAGCGGAAATTGCGGTCAACCGCGCCTTCGCGCCTTCACTGTATCGGCGGGTGCTGGCCATCACGCGGGAGATTAATGGATATCTCGCGCTCGGTGGCAAAGGCGAACCGGTGGAATGGGCTGTCGAGATGCGCAGGTTCGACGAGAGCCAGACGTGCGATCATCTGGCCGATGCCGGTCGCCTGAATG